>DATKHX010000125.1:0-14954 GCA_035510075.1 Allostellaceae bacterium | reverse complement strand
GTAGTGCGAGCCGGTCGTGTGATGTGTCGGATTGCACGACGCGCTGACATGGATCATGGCGGGAATGTCGTACTCGACCATCTTCTCGTAGACCGGATACCAGTAATGGTCGGAGAGCGGCGGGTCCTGCCAATGCCCGCCCGACGGATCGGGGTTCAGATTGATGCCGACGAACCCGTATTCATTGACGCAGCGGTCGATCTCGGCAATGCAGTTCCGCGGCGAGACGCGGGCACTCTGCGGCAGCATCGCGACACCGACGAAGTTCTGCGGGAACAGCGAGCAGACCCGGTGGATCAGCTCGTTGCAGGCGCTGGCCCAGGCTTCGCTGGTCGCTGCATCGCCAAGGTGGTGGCCCATCCCGGCGGCGCGCGGCGAGAAGATCGTCAGGTCGGTGCCGCGCTCGCGTTGCACCTTGAGCTGACCGCCCACGATCGTCTCGCGAATCTCGTCATCCGTCATTCTCGGGCGCGGCGGCGGCGACTTGCCGGCGGTGTGCGCCTCGATCTGCTGGGTGCGCCAACCCTCGTGTTGACGCGGGGAGGTGGTGTAGTGGCCGTGGCAATCGATGATCATCGGAACTGGCCTCGATGAAATTGTCGGTTTTGCACACAGTGTCATTGCGAGCGAAGCGAAGCAATCTCGGGCCGCCGAGCGCTCCTCCGGTCGAGATTGCTTCGTCGCTTGCGGCTCCTCCCAGTTACATCCTTTGATCCGAACCGCTTATTGTCAGCAAGCTCAGCCGGCGGCGAGCGGGTCGGCGGTGGGGATCGAGATCGCACCGCCGCGGTCGCCGCCGACGAGGGGTGAGGGCGCCTTGCGGCCAAAGGCTTCGACAACAGGAATGTCGGCGTCCGCGGCCGGCGCCATGCGCGGCTTGCGCGCCAGCGCGGCCTCGATATAGGGCGCGAGCTCGCGCTCCTTCTCGGCTTGCCGCGTCCGATCGCGCTCCTTGAACTCGGGCATCACTTGCGAGGCGAAGATTTCGAGCGATTGGCAGATGTGCTCGTGGCGGTTGGCGCCGCTCTGCTGGACGAACATCACCTGGTCGATCCCGGCGTTTTCGTAGCGCGCGAGGTGTGCTCGCAACTGGTCGGGGGTGCCGATGCCGCCGCGGCCGGCATTCTCCGGCAATTGGTCCTTGACCTTCAGAAAGCGCTGCCAGAGGTCAGTGCGGCCCGGCATGTGCTCGCCAAACAACGCGTAATAGCCGAGCGAGTAGCCGAAAAACCGGAACCCGTCGAGCCCGCGGCGGATCGCCTCCGCCTCGTCCTGGTGGCACGACATGCCGGTGACGATCGCGACATTCGGATTGACGCGGTGGCCGATCGGCACACATTCCTCCGACTTGATGATGTCGTAATATTCCTCGACCCACTTTGCCGCCTGCTCGGGTTCGAGAAAGGCGAAGGCCAGCGCGCCGAGCCCCCTTCTCGCGGCGAGGTGAATGGTTTCGCGCCGCGAGCACGCTACCCACATCGGCGGGTGTGGCTTTTGCACCGGTTTCGGCACCAAGTTACGGCACGGCATGTCGAACCAGCGCCCCTGGAACCCGGGATAGGGCCGCATCGCCAGCATGTTGGCAGCCTGTTCGGTCGCCTCCTCCCACATCGCCCGCTTGTCGTCGGGGTCGACGCCAAAGCCGCCCATCTCAACTGCCGTCGCCGACTCGCCGGTGCCCCACTCGGCGCGGCCGTTCGAGACCAGGTCGAGGGTTGCGACCCGCTCGGCGACCCGTGCGGGGTGATTGTATTTGGGCGGCATCAGCGCGATGCCGTGGCCGAGCCGGATCTGCTTGGTGCGCTGCGAGCAGGCGGCGAGAAACACCTCGGGCGCGGAGGAGTGGGAGTACTCCTCGAGAAAATGGTGCTCGACCTCCCACACGTAGTCGATGCCGAGGCGATCGGCGAGCTCGACCTGATCGAGCGCCTGTTGGTAAAGCCGCAGCTCGGCATCCTCGCCCCAGGGCTGCGGCAGCTGGTGCTCGTAGAAAATCCCGAATTTCATTGGTGACGCCTCCGTTTGTTTTACTTATGTTGCTCGGTCGAAGAATCCGATTTGATTTCACTTTTCGCCTTACCGGCGAAGGCCGGTATCTACGGCGGCAGTGGGTCCCGGCCTCCGCCGGGAAGGCGATGCCGAAGATGTCGCGGGCCTCCGCTTCGGTAAGCTCCACAGAGCGGGCAAGCCGACTCTCGGCGGCGGTAGGTGCTACCCTGCTCAGGCGGTCCAGCGCAGGATCGCGGCGGCGACTTCGTCGGGTTTGTCGAGCTCGGCCAAATGGCCCGCACCCGGTATCGTCACGATTTCGGTGCGCCCCCTGATCGCATTGGCGAAACGGTCGGCGTAGCTGCGCGGCAGGATGCGATCCTCCGAACCCCAAATCAGGAGAGTCGGCGCGGCGATCAGCGGCAGGCGCTTTTCGAGCCGGGTGTTGCCGAGCGGCCAAAAGGCACGGGCGGCGGCCTCGGCGGCGCGGGTCTGCTCGATCGGCCATTCGGGCGAGTTGGCACCCTCGGGCGCGGCCTTGAGCTGGTTCCAGCGCTCGGGATCGGCGCACAACAGAGCGGGCACGTCGGGTGCCCGCTGCGCCCAGGGATCGGTCGCCGGTCCTTTTTCGTCGAACAAGCCCCAGGGTGCTACCAATGCCAGACGGCGCACCGATTGCGGCCAGATCGCCGCGACCTCGGCGGCAAACGAGCCGCCGGCCGAGCTGCCGGTCAAATCGGCGCCGTCGAGCCCGGCCTTGTGCAACAGCTCGCGCACTGCCAGCAGCCAGTCGAGATGGCTGTCGAGCACCGTGTGGCCGCGGTCGCCCCCCGGAAACCCCGGCAAAGACGGCACGATGACGGTGCGCTCGCGCGCCAGCGCGTCGAGAAACGGGATCCAGCACGGCAAGCCGCCAAAGCCGGCGAGAAACCCGAGCTTCTGCCCCGCACCCTGCTGCCACACCCGCGTCGCAAAGCCGTTGACCTCGACCGAAAACATCCGCGGCTCGCTCATTGCCCCGCTCCAGCAACGCCTGCTTAGCGCAGCCTGACCCGCGGCCCACCGCCGGTCAAGCCGCAAGGCTGTCGGCAGGTGCGCTCTGCGCGGCGGCGAATAGAGGGGCTCACGCGTGGAACGGGACCGGTGATGTGACGGTCACTATGCGGAATGCTAAGCTTTGTCCGGTGCCTGGAGGAACAGCCCCCAATGACCGCTTCGCCGCTGGCCGGCAAACCCGCGCCCAAAGAGATGCTGGTCGACTTGGCCCGTCTCGAACGAGAATATTACGAGCGATGGCCTGATCTGGACGACCCCGAAGAGCGGGTCAGCTTTGGCACCAGCGGGCATCGCGGCTCGCCGTTTCACGGCTCGTTCACCGAGCCGCACATCCTCGCCATCACTCAGGCGATCTGCGACTACCGGCATGCCCAGGGCACCGACGGCCCGCTTTACATGGGTAAGGACACCCACGCGCTCTCCGGGCCGGCGCAGCGCAGCGCGCTGGAGGTGCTGGCGGCGAACGGGGTCGAGACGATCATTCAGCGCGACGACGGAGTGACGCCGACGCCCGTCGTTTCGCGGGCGATCCTCGTTTACAATCGCGGCCGAACGGCGCATCCCGCCGACGGTATTGTCGTCACCCCGTCGCACAACCCGCCCGAAGACGGCGGCCCCAAATACAACCCGACCAATGGCGGGCCGGCCGACACCGAAGTCACCCGATGGGTCCAGGACCGGGCCAACGAGCTATTGCGAAACCGCAATGCCGAGGTGAAGCGGGTCGGATGCGCCGCCGCCCTCGATGCCGAGACGACGCATCGGGAGGACTTGATCCGCCCCTATGTCGACGACCTGCGCAACGTCCTCGACATGGACGCTGTTCGCGACGCCGGGCTCAAGCTCGCGGTCGACCCGCTCGGCGGCGCCGCCGTGCATTACTGGGAGCCGATCAACGCCGTCTACAAGCTCGACATCGACATCGTCAACCTGCAGGTCGATCCGACCTTCTCGTTCATGACCGTCGATCATGACGGTCAAATCCGGATGGACTGCTCGAGCCCTTACGCAATGGCGCGGCTGGTCGGGCTCAAGGGCCGCTATCAGGTCGCCTTTGCCAACGATCCCGATGCCGATCGCCACGGCATCGTCACGCCGGGTGCTGGGTTGATGAACCCCAACCATTACCTGGCGGTCGCGATCGGTTACCTTTTGACCCATCGGCCGCACTGGCCAGCCCGCGCCGCGGTCGGCAAGACCTTGGTCAGCAGCGGCATGATCGACCGCGTCGTGCACAAGCTGGGACGTACGCTCGCCGAGGTGCCGGTCGGGTTCAAATGGTTCACGCCGGGCTTGTTCGACGGCTCCTATTGCTTTGGCGGCGAGGAGAGTGCGGGGGCGAGCTTTCTGCGCCATGACGGGAGCGTGTGGACGACCGACAAGGACGGCTTGATCATGAACCTGCTTGCGGCCGAAATCACGGCCCGCACCGGCAAGGACCCGGGCGAACATTATCGCGCGCTGACCGCCGAGTTCGGGACGGCGCATTACGCCCGCATCGACGCGCCGGCGACGCCAAAGCAAAAGGCAAAGCTGGGAAAATTGTCGCCCGATGACATCAGGGAGGCGAGCCTGGCCGGCGAGCCCATCACCGGCAAGCTGAGCCGTGCGCCTGGCAACGGCGCTCCAATCGGCGGCCTGAAGGTTGTGACCGCCAATGGTTGGTTCGCGGCGCGGCCGTCCGGCACCGAGGCCGTCTATAAGATTTATGCCGAGAGTTTCAAGGGCGAAGCCCACCTGGCCTGCATCGTTGGAGACGCGCAGGCAATGGTGAGCAAAGCGCTGGAGCCATGAACGAGCCGATGCTCGGCGAACGGCGGCTTCCTTTGGCGCAGCCGCCACCGGCACCAATGTCGGCGCCGGCCGCCGGGCCGGACGTTTGCTTTGGCGGGTTGTACGCCATGCGGCGGGCACCGCGTTCGACGAGTGCCGCACCCCCTCGCGGGGATGCTCGGCATGCCCGGCAGCGGGCGTTCGACGGCGACAATTCCCATCCCAGGCATCGGTCGCCCATTTGCCGATGCCGCAGGCCCTGCGCCGGATTGCAGTTGACGGGCGCTGCGACGGCGGCCGACGCTGGATGCCGCACTCGGTCACCGCGATGCCGAGAAGTGAAAATGGGATATGACACATAGGTGATTGTGGCTGCGGTGATTGTGGCTGCGCATATTTATATAAGTCACGGTTGAACGGAGGAGCCCGCGAGCGGACCCTGACGTTCAATCCTCTTAATCGGAGCGCTCATCAATTCTTAAATCGTGGTCAGTAAAGCCTGTTGGTTGAACAGCCGCAGAACGGTGTGGAGCGGGCTGTCCTTGTCGACCAACGGCCTCCGTGCTGTTGGAGCATTTTTGCGAGGCCCACCAAGCATGACCGGCACGGTTCCACGACCGGCAACCGGCTGCCACCTGAGGCGGCGGCAGAAAGTGTTGATTGTCGAGGACAACGAACTCAACATGAAGCTATTTAATGACATACTTAGAGCGCATGGATACGACACCCTGCAAACCAGGGACGGCGGCGAGGCGCTGGCGCTGGCCCGACGGCATCGCCCGGATTTGATCCTGATGGACATCCAGCTTCCGAAGATCTCCGGTCTTGAAATTACCAGATTGATAAAGGAAGATGAGGCGTTGAAGCCGATCCCGGTTATCGCAGTGACCGCCTTTGCTATGAAGGGGGATAGGGAGAAAATGCGCGCTGGTGGCTGTGAAGATTATATTGCGAAGCCGATCTCGATTGCGAGCTTTCTGCAAACCATCGAGCGCTTTCTTTCTCGATCTCCGCTCTAACGTCTAATCCTTTGGCGTGAGGATTCCTCATGTCTGGCAGAGTCCTGGTCGTCGATGATCTGGATATCAACGTCAAGTTGCTGGAGGCCAAGCTTTCGGCCGAATATTTTGACGTGCTGACCGCCTGCAACGGGCGCTCGGCTTTGGAGATAGCCGCGGCGGAATTGCCTGACGTCATCCTGCTCGACGTGATGATGCCGCGGATGGACGGCTTTGAGGTTTGCCGTCGGTTGAAGGCCAACCCGCGGACCGCCGATCTTCCCGTCGTCATGGTGACGGCGTTGTCGGATGCTGCCAACCGGCTGCGCGGCCTGGAGGCTGGCGCCGACGACTTCCTGACCAAGCCGGTGGCCGACATCGCTCTTTTCGCGCGGGTGCGCTCGCTGGTGCGGCTGAAGCGAATGATGGAGGAATGGCGGCGCCGCGACGAGATTTGCGGCCGTTTTGGCGGAGACGAGACCCAGCCGGATCTGGATCTCGGCCGGGCGCAGATCCTGATTATCGAGGAAGACGCCTTCGCCGCTGCCAAGATGGTGGAAACCCTGACGATCGCGCACCGGGTGTCGTTGGTGGAAAGTTGCGCCACCGCGCAGCCAAATCTCGACGATGAGGTCGACTTGGTCATCGCCAGCCTGACCGCCGGCGACAGCGACACGTTGCGCTTCGTCTCGCAATGCCGGGCGAGCGACCTGTTCCGGCAGCTTCCGATCCTGCTGATCGCAGCGGAGCACGATTTGTCCCGGCTCGCCAAAGGGCTCGACCTCGGCGCCAACGACTATTTGATCCGGCCGGTGGACCGTAACGAGCTGATGGCGCGCACGAACATCCAAATCCGCCGCAAGAGGCTGCAGTACCGCCTCGACGAGAATTACCGCCGCAGCCTGTCCTTGGCGCTGACCGACGAGCTCACCGGCCTCTACAACCGTCGCTACCTGCTCGCTCACCTCGACGAGCTGATGGGGCGGGTCAACAGCGATGGTGTCGGAGCGGCGCTGCTGATATTCGATATCGACCATTTCAAACGGGTCAACGACACCTACGGCCATGCCGCTGGCGACGATGTGCTGCGACAGATCGCGGCCCGCGCGGGGGACAGCGTGCGCAGCGTCGATCTCGTTTCCCGTCTCAGCGGCGAAGAATTTGCCGTTGTGATGCCGGAGACCGGCCTCGCGGTCGCCGCCGCGGTCGCTGACCGGCTGCGGCTGGCGGTTGCGAGCGAGCCGTTTGACCTGGGTATCGGCGGCGAGCGGCTCGGCGTGACGGTCAGCATCGGCGCCACGACGGCGCTTGCCGGGGGCGACGATCGCGACCGGCTGCTCAAGCGTGCCGACGATGCTCTCTATGAAGCCAAATCCGCCGGGAGAAATCAGGTCGTGGCCCGCGCGCCGGAACCCGTCTGCCGTATTGGCGGGCTCGCGCCGCCGTCGCGCGAACAGATTTCGCTCTAGCTCCGCAAGGCGCCGCGACCGCGTCTACTCGGCCTGCGGCGACGCGGCGACATCGAGAAAGGTGCTCTGATAGGTGGCGCCCTCGCCCATGTCGGTATAGCGGTCCGAGCATAGTATGTTGACCGTTCCCGCCCCGGTCTCGCTGTCCGGGCGCTGGCCGGGAACGAGAACGACGCCGGGCTGTATCTCGTCGCTGACACGCAGGATGAGCCCGACCGATCCACGGTCGTTGAACAAGCGCACGAGTTGACCGTCGGCGAGACCGCGGCCATGTGCGTCCTGCGGGTGCAGCATGCAGCACGGGCTCCCCTCGCGCCGGCGCAGAAATTCGACGCCCGAAAACGCCGTGTGGCTTTGAAAATAGCCGGGTGCGGTCAACAGGCGCAGCGGCCAGCGCGCCGCGTCGCGCTCCTCGTCGGGGTCCGGCCGCCAGTCGGGCATCGGCGGCTGGCCGTGCGCCGCCAATTGCTCGGAGTAGAATTCCAGCCTGCCCGACGGGGTGCGGAATTCCTGGCCGCCCTCCGGCGCCAGCCGTATCGGCCCGGCGTTGCGCACCCGCTCGGGATCGATCGCCGCGGCCCGGCCACGGGCGCCGCGCAGCATCGCCGCGGCGATTTCAGCCGGTGCCATTTGGAAGACCGGGTCGTCGAGCCCCATGCGCCGCGCCAGTGTCTGCGCCAGCCTTACATTCGACCAGGCCTCGCCCTGGGGCCTCACAGCCCGCGGCGCGTATTGCAGGTAATAGGTGCCGTAGGCGCGGTAGAGGTCTTCGGTTTCGAGATAGGTCGCCGCCGGCAACACGATATCGGCATAGCGCGCCGTCATCGACAAAAACGGGTCATGGACCACGGTGAACAGATCGTCGCGCGCGAGCCCGCGGCGCACCTTGCCGGCGTCGGGACAGGTCACCGCCGGGTTGTTGGCGGCGACGAACAGCGCGCGGATCGGCGGGCCGGAGAGTTCGAGCAACGCCTCGCCGAGGCGAAGATGATTGACGGTGCGTGTCTCTACCGGCCCCGACGGCTTGCGAACGAAATCGTAATCGAGCTCGCACGACGCCGCGGTCAACAGCAGCGCGCCGCCGCCTTTTCGGCCGTAGGCGCCGGTCACACCCGGCAGCAGCGCCACCGCACGCAACGCCTCGCCACCCCGCGCGAGCCTGGTCATCCCTTCGCCGAGCCGGATGAACGCGGCCTTGGCGTTGCCATAGAGCGCTGCAAACCCTTCGATGTCGGCTACAGCGAGGCCGGTGATGGCGGCGGCCCGCTCGGGCGCAAACCGCGGCAGGATTTCGCCTTCGAGGCGGTCGAAGCCGTAGGTGTGACGGGCGATGTAGTCGCGATCGCAAAGCCCGTCGCGCGCCAGGATATGCATGACGCCCAGAGCCAATGCCGCATCGGTGCCGATCCGGATCGGCAGGTGCCAGTCGGCCCGGCGCGCGGTGCGGCTCTTTCGCGGGTCGATGACGACGAGCTTGACGCCGCGCTTTCGGGCGATCTCGACCTTAGCCCAGAAATGGACGTTGGTGGCGACGAGATCGGCACCCCAGGAAACGACGAGGTCGGAATCGGCAACCGCTTCCGGGTCCGCGCCGCCGATCGCGCCGACGGTCATGTCCCACGCGGTTTCGCAGCAGGTGTCGCACACCGTGCCGGCGCGCAGTCGGCTCGCCCCCAACGCGTGGAACAGGCCGTTGACGAGGCCGCGGTTGATCTGTCCCTGATGGGCGCTGTAGGCGTAGCCGAGCACGGCCAACGGGCCGCTCTCCGCCATGATCGCCCGCCAGCGCGAGACAATCTCGTCAAGGGCGTCGTCCCAGGTGATCGGCGCAAACTCGCCCGCGCCTTTGGCGCCCACACGACGAAGCGGCGTCCGCAGACGCTCCGGCGAATGAACCAGCTCGGCGTCGCGGTTGACCTTGGCGCAGGCAAAGCCGGCGGTAAAAGGCTGACCAGGGTCGCCGTCGATCCGCACGACCCGACCGTTCTCGACCCGCACCAAGAGCGAGCACATGTCGGGACAGTCATGGGCACAGACGGCCCGCACCGTTTCCACATTCATCGCGACCGGCCCGCTTGCGCTAGTGCTACCGAGCCGCAACTTTATATCTTATAAACTGATGCGGTGTACCATACCAAGAGTCGCGGCACGGGCCAGCGATCAGGAGGTGCCTCTCGCGACAGTGGCAATTGTGGGCTGGTCAGCTTTGCCATTGTGGCCAGCTTCGGTTACTCTTTTGACGAGAGGCGCTCGTAGTGGTTGACGCGAACGCGGAGGATAACGGTGATCGCCAGAGCGCTCGTTACCGCGGCAGCATTTCTGTTGGCCATCGGCGCGTTTTAGGGTGACGCGCTCGGGCCGGCCATTTTATGAACCCGTTTGGGAACCTTTTTTACTCCCGACCGGTTTTGTTTGGTTTACGTGGCGGCAATCTACAACGGCTTTATGTCGGCTAACGAAGAATGCGACCTCCCAATTATCGGTCTCGCGTCGCGGTCATCAAGGCATGGTAAATTTCAAGCAACCGCCCCGACCGAATCGCTCCTCTTCTTCGTGAACCAGTCACTTGCCAGCGCTTGGCGAGATGTGTCGGACGCGATTCCGGCCGTCGCTCGCCAGCGAGAGCCCTTGCACCGCGGAAGACCGATGATTTAACTCAACGTTCGGCAGGCGGTTGCCGTGCCCACATTGCTAGCGTAACTGTGGACGTCCGGCGCCGAGGCCGATGAGCCGCTCGGTCCTTTGCTCGACACGAAATTCGACCGGGTTTGCGCTCTGATGTCGGACAACATGCACGAATATTTCACAGACCCCGCACTGTTGCCGCCAATTGCCGACACTCCGGCGAGCGAAGACGAATTTCGGGAATTCGCATCGACGGTGCTGGCAAAGCTGACCTTGGCCGTCGGCAAGGCCGCACCCGCCGCCACCGACCGGGACTGGTTTGTCGCGACGGCGCTCGCGTTGCGCGACCGCATCATCCACCGCTGGCTCGCCGCCGACCGCGCCAGCCAGGCAAAGGGCCGCAAGCGCGTCTACTATCTGTCGCTCGAATTCCTGATCGGCCGGTTGTTCAGCGATGTCGTCCAAAATCTGCGGCTGACCGAGACCGTCCGGGTAGCGCTCGGCGACATCGGCGTCGATCTCGACCGGATGCGCGCCGCCGAGCCCGATGCCGCCCTCGGTAATGGCGGCCTGGGGCGGCTTGCAGCCTGTTTTATGGACAGCATGACCGCGCTCGGCATCCCCGCCTGCGGCTATGGCATTCGTTACGACCATGGTCTTTTTCGCCAGGTCATCAAGGACGGCTGGCAGCAGGAGTTCCCGGAGCATTGGCTGTCTTTCGGCAATCCGTGGGAATTCGAGCGGCCCGAAATCGTCTACGACGTCAATTATGGCGGCCGGGTCGATCGCGTCGCGGCAAATGGCCGCTCGCGCGCGGTCTGGCATCCCGACGAAACCATCCAGGCCGTCGCCTACGACACCCCGATCGTCGGCTGGCGCGGGCGGCACGTCAATCTGCTGCGGCTGTGGTCGTCGCGAGCCGTCGACCCGTTGCGGCTCGACATCTTCAACGAAGGCGACCACGTCGCCGCACTGGCGCAGCAGGCGCGGGCCGAGGCCATATCAAAGATATTGTATCCGAGCGACGACACGCCGGCGGGACAAGAGCTGCGCCTGCGCCAGGAGTATTTTTTTGTCGCGGCCTCGATCCAGGACCTCGTGCACTGGCATGTCCGGACGCACGGCAATATTTTCAGCTTGCCGCAGCAGGCCGCGATTCAGCTCAACGACACGCATCCCAGCATCGCGATCGCTGAATTGATGCGGGTGCTGGTCGATCGCTACCAGCTACCCTGGGACGGGGCGTGGCGGATCACCCAGGCGACCTGCTCCTACACCAACCACTCGCTATTGCCCGAGGCGCTGGAGAGTTGGCCGGTGCCATTGTTCGGGCGATTGCTGCCGCGTCATCTCGAAATCATCTACGCGCTCAACCGCGATCATCTGGCGGCCGTCGAGCAACGCGATCCCATGAACGCGCAACACCGCGCGGCAATCTCGCTGATCGACGAGGCCGATGGCGGGCGGGTGCGCATGGGCCATCTGGGGTTTCTGGGTTCGCATCGGGTCAACGGCGTCTCGGTGCTGCATGCCGAGCTGATGCGCCAAACCGTGTTCAGCGAGTTTCACCAGCTCTATCCCGACCGCATCGTCGACAAGACCAACGGCATCACTTTTCGCCGCTGGCTGCATCAGGCGAACCCGGCGCTGACCAAGCTGCTGTGCGATATCTGCGGCCCCGAAATCCTCGACGATCCCTTGGCGCTGTGCCGTCTTGCCGACCAGGGCGAGGATTGTGCATTGCGCGAGCGGCTCGCGTCGGTCAAGCACGCCAACAAGCGGGCGCTCGCCCGTCTGGTGCGCGACCGGCTCGGACTGCGGCTCGATCCCGCGGCACTCTTCGATGTGCAAATCAAGCGGATCCACGAATACAAGCGGCAATTGTTGAACTTGCTCGACACCGTCGCCCGCTATTTGGCGATCCGGGCCGAGCCCGAGCGCGACTGGGTGCCGCGCGTCAAAATCTTCGCCGGCAAGGCGGCGCCGAGCTATACCCAGGCAAAGCTGATCATCAAGCTCGCCAACGATTTGGCCCAGATCATCAATAATGACCCGCTGCTCGAAGACCGGCTGAAGCTCGTTTTCATCCCGAATTACAATGTCAGCCTGGCCGAGGTGATCATCCCCGCCGCCGACCTGTCGGAGCAGATTTCGACCGCAGGCATGGAGGCGTCCGGCACCGGCAACATGAAATTGGCGCTGAATGGCGCGCTGACGATCGGCACCCTCGACGGCGCCAATATCGAGATCCGCGACCGCGTCGGCGCCGAGAACATCGTGATCTTCGGGTTGCGCGCCGAGGAAGTCGCCGAGCGCTGGCGCGCCGGCAGCGACGCCACCGACGCCATTGCGGCCTCGCCCGAGCTTGCCGAGGTCATCGATGCGCTGGAGGCGGGCATGTTCTCGCCCGACGACCGGAACCGCTTCGGTCCCCTGGCAAACCGGCTCAGATATGCCGACCGTTTTATGGTGGCCGAGGATTTCGTCGCCTATCGCGCGGCCCAGCAGCACATCGACGCGCTGTGGCGCTCGACCGAGCGCTGGGGCCGCAGCGCGATCCTGAACATCGCCGGCATGGGATGGTTCTCCTCCGACCGCACGATCAAAGGCTACGCTCGCGATATCTGGCACGTGCCAGCGTGAGGGGCGTCGCCGAGGCGGCAATTTCGCTCGCGATGAAAGCTTGCGGGGCGCGCCTGGACTAGAATACCGGCATCGGACCCGATGCCCCTTCCCCCCGTCGAGGAGACGCCGATATGGAGCCAACCCTTCGCAACGCTGCCCGCGAGCGCCTCGACGCCGGCGAACTGGCGCTCGGCGTCGGCATTCGCCAGAGCCGCACTGTCGACATCGCATCGATCATGAAGGTGTGCGGCTACGACTGGCTGTTTCTCGACCTCGAGCACAATTCGATGGATCTCGACACCGCGGTGCAGATCTCGGTGGCGGCGCTCGGCGTCGGCATCGCGCCGATTGCGCGGGTGCCGGCGGGACAGCATTGGCTTGCGACACGCATTCTCGACGGCGGCGGGCTCGGCATCGTCATGCCGCATGTCGACACCGTCGAGGAGGCGCGCGAGATCGCCGACCGGCTGCGGTACCCGCCGCGCGGCCACCGCTCGATCGCCGGCGGGCTGCCGCATTTCGGCTACGCCCCGGTCGGCACCGCCGCGGCTACCGTGGCGATCGACGCCGCGACCCTCGTTGTGGTGATGCTCGAAACGCCGCGGGCGATCGAGAACGCGGCGTCGATTGCCGCCGTGCCCGGCATCGATTCGCTGCTGATCGGCACCAGCGACCTGTCGATCGAGCTCGGCATCCCCGGCCAGTTCGAAGACGAACGGATCGTCAACGCCTACCGCACCGTCGTCGATGCGTGCCGCGCCCACGGCAAATTCGCCGGCATCGGCGGAGTTTACGAAGACGCGCTGTTGCGCCGCTACATCGGCATGGGGGTGCGGCTGGTGATCGGCGGCGGCGATCTCGGCTTTATGCAGGCGGCGGCAACCGCGCGAGCCTCACAGCTGCGCGGCTGCCTATAACACCCCGGCAGGCGGGTCGAGCGTTACGCCGGCGCCGGGATCGCGCGCTGGTTGTACATGATCTTGCGCATCCGCTCGCGCTCCGCCGCGGTGAGCGTCGCGGGGTCGACCCGCAAATCGTTGCCGGTCTCCATGCCGCGCTTGACAGCCGGCCGGTTGCCGACTTCGTCGAACCAGCGCTTGAAATGCTTGAACTCGCCGATGTCCTGTCCTTGCCCCTCCCAGCCGACGGTCCATGGATAGCTGATCATGTCGGCGATCGTGTATTCGTTGCCGCAAAGGTATTTGCGGTCGTAAAGCCGGTTGTTCATGACGCCGTAGAGGCGGTTGGCCTCGTCGGTAAAGCGGCGGATCGCGTAGGTCAGGTCGCCCGCATCGGGGCCGGCGCGGCGGAAATGGCCGCATTCGCCGAGCTTCGGCCCTTGATTGGCCATCTGCCAGATCACCCACTGGGTGACCTCGTACTTGCCGCGCAAATCCTGCGGGAAAAAGCGGCCTTCCTTCTCCGCCAGATACATCATGATCGCGCCCGATTCGAAGATGCTGATCGGCGCGCCGCCGCCCTTCGGCTCGTGATCGACCAAGACCGGCATGCGGTGGTTCGGGTTGATCTTGAGGAATTCGGGCTTGAACTGGTCGCCGCGCCCGATATTGCACGGCACGAGGTTGTATTTGAGCCCCAGCTCCTCGAGCAGGATCGTGACCTTCTTGCCGTTTGGCGTCGGCCAAAAATGCAGATCGAGCATCGCTTCGTCCTTTCTGTTCCTTAATCGCAAAACTGGCTCTCGACACCGGGCGCTGACGGCGCCCGGACGCGCCCCGACGATAGCGGCTGGCGCACCCGATCTCATCGCAGCCGGCACCACCGACCCCGCGGTGCCCATGGGTCGCTGTGCGAGGCCGGCCGCGCCGCAACGTTGCCCCGAGCCCAACCCGCAAGGTGTCCTCAGCGAAATTCCCGGTTCGACGGAAATTTTCGGGAAATCCGCCTCGACAGCGTAATTTTCCTGCCGGAACTGCGCGCCATATCAATGGCTTGCGAGCGGATTCCCGTAGCGGCCTCAACCGGGAATTTTTGCAGCGTCAATCGGGAATTATTTCCGCCGAACCGGGAATCCCTTGGGGACCATCCTCCATTCGACCTTCCCGCCCGCCCTCCGCCGCCCGCGAACCCGACCACCATCCGACCTCCTCCGCAACCGCCGGCCCTCTCGCATCGAACTCCATACGCCGCGACTTTGGCAATTTTACCGCCGCCGTATCCGACCCAAACCAAGGCACGCGGCAGCGCGCCGTTCGCGTGGTGGCATGGCTCGCAATCGCAAAAAAGATCGCGTTGGCACCGTTTGGGCTCCTTCTCGGTTATGCCCCATGGCGCTGCGGGGGCCGGCCGAGCAAGAGTCGCGAAATCGACGTTCTGGAAAATTGATGCCGTTTTGGAGTGGGGCAGGGCCGGTGTTCAATTGCCTAGCGCGGGTAGATCGAAGGTGAGACGGCCGCAA
>DATKHX010000124.1:0-10680 GCA_035510075.1 Allostellaceae bacterium | reverse complement strand
GAGGCAATCAGCCTCGATCCCGGTCGTAGCCTTCGCGACGGAGCTTGGGATAGAAACCAAAGAAAGCGGCCGCGAAGAGGAGCGCCATGCAGGACGCTCCAACCGATCCCGCGTGGTTCGGTTGTCGGCATCTGGTGGTGACCCGTATCAGGGATTGTGACAGCGGGCTTATGATCGAGCGCTACGGCGACCATGCGGCCAACGAGCGGACCTTTCTCGCCTGGGTGCGCACTGCGATCGCAATCATGGCGTTCGGCTTCCTGGTCCAAAAGTTCGACCTGTTTCTGAGGATCGCGGCCGCGTCCCTTGCCGCACGATCCGTGCCGGCGCGCGGTCAGATCGTCGGCATGGCCGCCGGCCTGCTGCTGATCGCGCTCGGTGGTGCGATGATGCTTTTCGCCGCGATCCGCTTTCGCAGGACCGCGCTTGCAATCGATGCCGAAGAAATGCAGCCGGGTCCGGGGACACGGCTCGATATTACCCTCGTGGCCTTGCTTCTGGTGCTCGGCGCGATCCTGTTCCTTTATCTGACCTACACCGTCGTCGATCGGTTCTGAGGGTGCGATTTGATATGATGGGAGCCGACCCGGCTGCCGAACCACCGACCCGCGGCAGGGTCGCGCGAAAGAGCAAGCGGCCCAACGATCAGAAACGACCGGCAGACCCCGGTAACCGCTGTGTTGCCGCCGCGAGGTTGTCACCATATATTTTTGGGTTCAACGAATTGCGGCGAGTGTGAAAATGGCGCGTGTAACCGTCGAAGACTGCGTGGTCAAGGTCCCAAACCGCTTTGAGCTGGTTCTGCTCGCGGCGCATCGGGCGCGCGAAATCACCTCCGGCTCGCCGCTGTCGATCGACCGCGACGACGACAAGAACCCGGTCGTCGCTTTGCGCGAGATCGCCGACGAGACGGTCGGGCTGCCGCATCTGCGCGAAGCGGTGGTTCGCGGCATGCAAAAGCATGTCGAGCTCGACGAGGCCGAGGAGACCCACGAGCTCGAGGTCGATCCCAGCGTGTTCGGGTTCGCGGCCCCGGGTGGGGTTTTGGGCGCGGACGAGGTCGGCGCCGCAGCCCACGACTTTGAGGATGCTGAAATTGCCGACGAGGCCGAGCTCGAAGAGGATCTGGTCGTCGACCAAGGCTTTGCGATCGACGAGGACGCGGTCGACGAGGATGCGGTCGACGAGGATCTCGCAGCCGATGTGCTGTCGGTCGACGCCGAGGAGGAGGGCGAGGCCGACGCCAAGCCCGAAGGCGATCTGCCCGAAGACGATGAGGAGCTCTGAATAAGGCGGGTGCCTCGGGCGTTTCCAGCGCGGTCGCGGGCTCTCGCGGCGAGAGGCTTGGACGAGATGGTGAGGCTCTCGTCATGATGCGGCAATTCGAGCTGGTGGAGCTCGTCCGCTCATACGATCCCAACGCCGACGAGGACGCGTTGAACCGCGCCTATGTGTTCTCGATGAAGGCGCACGGCGCCCAGCTGCGCGCCTCGGGCGATCCTTACTTTTCGCATCCGGTCGAGGTCGCCGGCATCCTCGCCCAGATGCGGCTCGACAGCGCCTCGATCGTCACCGGCCTGTTGCACGACACGGTCGAAGACACGGTCGCCACACTCGACGGCATCGAGCGCGTCTTCGGCCACGAGATCGCCCGGCTTGTCGACGGCGTGACCAAATTGTCGCGCATCGAGCTGCAATCCGACCAGACAAAGCAGGCGGAGAACTTCCGCAAGCTCGTGCTGGCGATGTCCGAGGACATCAGGGTCCTGCTGGTCAAGCTCGCCGACCGTCTGCACAACATGCAGACCCTGCACTTCATCAAGGACGATGAGAAGCGCAGGCGGATCGCGCGGGAGACGATGGACATCTACGCGCCGCTGGCCGAGCGGCTCGGCATGCAGCGGATGAAGGACGAGCTCGAGGATCTGGCTTTTGGCGAGCTGCAGCCGGATGCGCGCGGCAGCATTCTTGCCCGGCTCGATTTTCTCCGCGACCAGGGTGCCGCATTGGTGCCGCGCATCGAGGGCGAGCTGCAGCGCAAGCTGGCCGAAGGCGGGCTCGCCGGCACCATAGTCTCCGGCCGCGAGAAGTCGCCCTGCTCGATCTGGCACAAGATGCAGCGCAAGAACGTTGCCTTCGAGCAGCTCTCGGACGTCATGGCGTTTCGGGTTCTGGTCGATGATGTCGGCGGCTGCTATCACGCGCTCGGCATCCTCCATTCGGCCTACCACGTCGTTCCCGGAAGATTCAAAGACTACATCTCGACCCCGAAGCCGAACAATTACCGCTCGTTGCACACGGGAGTGATCGGGCCGGAGCGGCAGCGCGTCGAGGTGCAGATCCGCACCCGTGACATGCACGAGGTCGCCGAGCTCGGCGTCGCCGCGCATTGGAGCTACAAGCAGGGTGCGGGCAAGACCGAAGGGCCGCAATACCGCTGGCTGCGCGAGCTCTTGGACATTCTCGACCACGCCTCGGGGCCGGAGGAATTTCTCGAGCACACGAAGCTCGAGATGTTTCAGGACCAGGTCTTCGCCTTCACGCCGAAAGGAGATCTGATCGCGCTGCCGCGCGGCGCCACCGCGGTCGATTTCGCCTATGCGGTGCATTCCGAGATCGGCGACACCTGTGTCGGCGCCAAGATCAACGGCCGGCTCGTGCCGTTGCGCTCCGCGCTCGGCAATGGCGACCAGGTCGAGATCATCACCTCGAAGGCGCAACGCCCGTCGCCGACCTGGGAGCGGTTTGTCGTCACCGGCAAGGCGCGCGCCCGCATCCGCCGCTATATCCGCACTCAGCAGCGCGCCCAGTATCTCGATCTCGGCAAGGCGATCGTTCAGAAGGCGTTTCGCCAGGAAGGCCGCGAGTTTTCCGAACGGCCGTTGGAGCCGGCGCTGAAGACGTTCAACTGCGCGGCGGTCGAGGACCTTTATGTCGCGGTCGGCCAGGGGCTGGTTACCGGGCGGGCGGTGATCAACGCCGTCTTCCCGCAACAGCAGCACGACAAGGCCAAGGTCGTTTCGCTGGCGCGGGCGCGGCGAAAAGTCGGCCGCAACGACACCGCGGTCGCGATTCGCGGCTTGATTCCAGGCATGGCGCTGCATTTTGCCGGCTGCTGCCATCCGCTCCCCGGCGACCGCATTGTCGGCATCGTCACGACCGGAAAGGGGGTCACGATCCACACGATCGACTGCGACACGCTCGAAAACTTCGCCGACACCCCGGAGCGATGGCTCGACGTCGCTTGGAGCAACAGCGAGGGCGAGGCGATCCATGTCGGCCGGCTCAACGTCATGATCGCCAATGAACCCGGTAATCTCGGCAGCCTGACGACCGTCATCGGCAAGCAAGGCGGCAACATCACCAATCTGAAGATCACCAATCGCTCGTCGGATTTCTTCGAGATGATGCTCGACATCGAGGTCGCAGACGTAAAGCACCTGACGACGATCATCGCCGCCCTGCGCGCCAATCCCGTCATCAACTCCGTCGAGCGGGCGCGCGGTTGAGGCAGCTCGCGGGCCGCGCCGGATCATCGGCGGCGACAGCGGCGGCGCGGAGACCGACGCTGTGATCCTCGGTCTCGGCAGCGACCTGATCGACATCCGCCGCATCGAGCGGGCGATCGAGCGCTTTGGTGACCGCTTTCTCGACCGCATCTTTACCGAGGCCGAGCGGCGCAAATGCGATCGGCGCGCCAACCCCGCCGCGAGCTACGCCCGCCGGTTCGCGGCCAAGGAAGCTTGCTCCAAGGCGCTCGGAACCGGATTTCGGCAAGGGGTTTTTTGGCGCGATCTCGGGGTCGTCAACCTGCCCTCGGGGCGGCCGACGATGCGGCTGACCGGTGGCGCGCTGCGGCGGCTCGGCGAGATCACGCCCGCCGGCATGACCGCGCGGCTCGATGTCACCTTGACCGACGAGCCGCCGATCGCTCAGGCGGTCGTGATCATCACCGCGGTCGGGGCGCGGGTCGACTGATCGCGGGGCGGAATTTCGGACGTGGCGTTCCCACCGCCCGCGCCGCGCTTGACTTACCGCGGCACGCTTGGCTTGATCCACCGCCATTCGCCCCCATCAGGTATGTCATGAAATTCAATTCGGCTCGCAGGGCTATATCAAAGAAGAAGTCATCTGGCGGCGTTGTTGATACGATAAAGACTATCGTCTATGCGGTACTGATCGCCTTGGTCGTTCGCACCGTCGCTTATGAGCCGTTTAATATTCCGTCTGGGTCGATGATCCCGACGCTGTTGGTGGGTGATTATCTGTTCGTTTCGAAATTTTCCTATGGCTATAGTCGATTCTCGCTGCCGTTCGGATTACCGTTGTTTTCAGGACGCATCTTCTTTCATCCGCCGGACCGCGGCGACGTTATCGTTTTCAAGCTACCGACCGACAACTCGACCGACTACATCAAACGAGTGATCGGCTTGCCCGGCGACACGATCCAGATGAAGCAGGGCGAACTCTACATAAACGGCAAAGAGGTACCGCGCAAGCCGATAGCGGACTATCTATATCAAGAAGGCGATGGCGCAGTTGTTCCGATGAAGCAATATATCGAAACGTTGCCAAATGGAAAACAGCATCGAATTATTAAAATCGGCGATGACGGGCCACTGGACAATACCCGAGAATACCATGTTCCGCCGGGCGACTATTTCATGATGGGCGACAATCGCGACAATTCACAGGACAGCCGGGTTCTGTCTGCGGTCGGCTATGTGCCGGCGGAAAACCTGATCGGCAAAGCGCAATTCATCTTTTTCTCGACCGACGGCTCGGCCCGGCTGTGGGAATTTTGGAAGTGGCCGTTCGCCATTCGCTACAGCCGATTGTTCAGGGGGATCGACTAGCGATGCCGGGCGAGATCGCTTCATGCAGTGATCCCGCTCCGATCGAGACCTCGGCGGAAGCACCTGATTTCGCGCTGGTCATCGGCCACGAATTCGCTCGGCCTGAGCTTTTGTCCGAGGCGCTGACCCACCCGAGCGCGCTGGTCCCCGAGCGCGGGCGTGGACGGCGGGCGAAGCCCGTGCGGCGCGGCTACGACCGTCTCGAATTTCTCGGCGACCGCGTGCTGGGCCTCGTCGTGGCCGATCTCCTGTGGCGGCGCTTCGAGGACGAGGCCGAAGGTTTGTTGACGCGCCGCCACACTCACCTCGTGCGTCGAGAGACACTGGCGCGGGTCGCCGAAACCATCGGACTGGGTCGGCATCTCGTGCTGTCGCACGCCGAGGCGGCCGCTGGAGCCGCCGCCAATCCGGCTATCCTTGCCGATGCCTGCGAGGCGGTGATCGCCGCGATCTACCTCGATGGCGGCTTCGCCGCCGCCGCTGCGTTTGTCCGGCGGCTGTGGGAGCCGTTGATCGCGGCGATGGACGAGCCGCCGCGCGACCCGAAAACGGCGCTGCAGGAATGGGCCCAGGCACGGGGGTTGGGGCTGCCGCATTATCAGCTCGTGGCAACCAGCGGCCCGGATCACGCACCGCAGTTCACCGTCGCCGCTAGTATCGCCGGCGGTGATGCTGCAGTCGCGACCGCCTCGGCCAAGCGCACCGCCGAAGCCGGAGCTGCGGCGGCCCTCTTGAGGCGGCTAGTGGGGGAGCTTCAAAAAAGCGGGTAGCGGCCCGGTTGGAATGACTGCGCGCGTCAACAAAGGGCTGGCGATATCGGATGTGCTGCGACCGCGGTCACGCGCCGCGCCGCTTTCGTACGGACAGCCGACCCGAAACGAACCGCCCAGATCATCAAACAGTCTAGCCGCGGCGAGCCGGACACGGGCCAGGCCGGGCGGTCAATGCGGGTGAGCGGCGTGGTTCTCGGCGGCGGCTGGAAACCGCGCGACCCGAGCCGCGTTGACAACCAGGATGGCGGTGTCGGGGAGACCGTATGCTCCGCCGGCGGTCCAGCGGGCGCGCACATTTCCCGCCCGGTCGAGCATCAAATCGGTCTCGCCGCCGTCATCGGGCGCGCGGAACAACGCCAAAGTGGCAGCGACGTCGGCTGCAACCCCGACGAGCGGCGACGACGCAGACGCCTCCGTCGGCGCGCCGGCGGCCGAGCCGAGGCCGATCGCCAGGACCCGCAGCCCGGCCGCAGCGAGCTGCTTGCGCACCGCCGCCAGCCCCGCCGCGCGGCTGGCGAATCGGGGCCCGGCGATCAGCGCGACGAGAGCGGGGCCGTTTTGCAGGACGCTGTTGAGCGTTTGTTGCCGGCCACCGCTTTCAAAGGCGAAATCAGGCACCGCCGGGGCGGCTGTGGCGGAGACTTCCGGGCCGGCCGCGCGCGACAAAATGCCGGCGGCTCGGGCTCGGACAAAATTGATCACATCCCAGCGCTCCGCCGGGCTCATGACTCCGGCGAAACCTGGCATGGCGCCGTTGGCTTTGCCGTGGCTCACCCACCAGAACAGATCGCCCTCGGTGTGCATGAGAAGATGCGGTGCGGTCAGGTCGGCCGGTCGGACCGTCAGCGCCGCGGCGGCGGGGCCGTCGCCTTTGCCGTCGGCGCCGTGGCACAATGCGCAGCTTTCGGCGAAGAGACGCGCTCCGTGCTCCACCGAGGTGGCGGCATAAGGCTCGGCCGGGGCGTAGAAGGTCGTCGGGTAGGCGGTCTCGACCGCCGGCCACAGCAGCAGCGCGCCCAGCGCGGCGCACAGCGCGAGCCCACCCCAGGTAGCGATCATCGTTCGATAGCGACCGGCGGCAGCGGCAGCGGCGCCGCTAACGGCAAGGACCCCGGCAAGCACGATCAAGGTCGCGAGCGCCAACTTTGACCGGGCCGCCAACGCCGCCAGCTCGAGGCGGAACGGCAGCGGCCATCCCGGTTCGGTGTGGAGCCCCGGCGGCAGGATGCCGAGGACGGCGACGATGGCCAGGACGCACAGGCCGAGGCCGGCCTCAACCAGCGCGTTACGGTGTAAATGGCCAAGCGCCGACTGGATCAGGGGACGGCGCCCGCCCGTTCCCGGCGCCAGCCGCGGGGTCATGCGCAGCAGATTGACCGAGCCGAACGCTACCATCATGATAAGGATTACAACTTTCGCGAGGAGCAGCCGGCCATATTCGGTGCCGATCAAGGCCGGCACGGTTCCGGCAAGGAACCACGTGTTGACGAGCCCGGCGGCGAGCAGGATTGCGACACTGATCGCGGCCAGCATTGAAAATCGGGCGACGGCGTGACGGGCCGTAGCGGGCGGACCGGGATCGCCGCTTTGGCGCGTTTCGGCCAATAGCAGCGCCAGGGGGATCAGCGAGCCGACCCAGGCGCCGGCAGCGAGCAGATGGAGCATGTCGGCGGCGAGGTGGAGGTCGCCGGGGCGCCCCGGCGTTGCTCCGCCATGCCCGGCCCAAGCTAGCGCAGCGAGGATTCCCGCGGAAAGTGCAAGCCCGCCCCGGCGCCACGGCCGCCCGCGCCAGCCCCGCGGCATCAGCAGCAAGGCCGCCAAAAGCACCGCGAGAGCGAAACGAAGGACCCAGATTTCCCCGAACCGCGTGCGGGTCAGCACCGTCCCCGCGACGCCTTGCGTCAGCGTCGCGAGTATCGGTTGACCGCTCATTTGCACTGAAAGAAGCAGCAGCCACGCGACGCCGGAGAGCGCGGCCAGCGCGAGGCTCGCCCAGGCGAGCGACCAAAGGCGCCGGTGCAGCCTCGGCGACACCTTGGGACCGACGACAAAACAGAGGAATGCAAACACTCCGGCCAGCGATATCGTCGAGGCGTAGTGAACCCAGCGCGCGGCCATCAGAAAGGTTTCCAAAGCCCTATCCCAATTACTCCGCGCTATCCACCCAAGGCCCCTATCGTCCAGCGACTTCGAAGGTGAAGTGACCTTGCGTCGTATGGGTGTCGACGGAGAGCGCGTGCCATGCGACGGTGTAGGTTCCGGGTGGCAGCGGCTTCAGCAGGACCCGCAACTCGGTCGGGTCTTTCGGATCGACCTGGGCGGCGCCGCTGTCGACGTTGTTGCCCGATCCGTCGGTCACCGTCGCCGTCGTGAAAGCCGGTTCGAGCTGCTGCGTGAACCACATCGTCACCGATGCGGGCGCGCTCGGCAAGGAGCTGCCGACCGCCGGACTCGCATGGTCGAGAAAGGCGTGGGCGTGCACGACGGGAGCCCCAAGGACGACAGCGGCGGCGAAGACCGCAGCGGCCGCCATCTCGCGCTGTATTACCATTGGGAAATCGGCCGGCCGATGCCGTTCGGAAACAGATCGTCGAGATAGAAGTGCAGCTGCACGACCCCGCCGATCCCGTGCCCAGACAGGCTGTTGGTCGGGATGATCATCTCGGCGCCGACCTGGAAATAGGGCCCGGCCCAGATCACCCCGGGCTGCACCGTCCCGGTCGTCGTCCCGCTGAAGCCGCGGTTGAACGGCGAGCTCAGCGCGAATTCGACAAGCGGGATCATGCGGTTGAAGGGCGGCCCCAGCCCGATGTCCCTGACTTCGCCTTGGAGATAAGGAATGCTGTATTCGATCGCGAAACCGTAATTAAAGACGTTCGGGTTGAGCATCCCCATGCTCTGGGTCTTTGTCGGAAAATCGAAGCTGAGATTGCCGGTCAAAGCGAACGGCCGCAGCCATGGGAGCGAGTCGGGCAGATCGCCAAAGCCTTTCCCAAAGTCGATGGTCGGCGACAGGGTCGTAAAGTCGGGTGCGCCCACCGCCTGACTGCCCGTATTCGCCCAGTTCACGTTGAGCCCGGCGAGCGCCATCGCCTCGTGCGGCGCGTTGATGAACAGCTGATATTGCGTTCCGGTGTTGAGCCCTCCCCAGCCGGTCACTGTCGGCATGCCGGGTGAGCGAATATGTTGCCAGTCGCTGCCGATGGTGAAATCCCAGTTGGGGGTGATCAGCATCGACAGGTCTGGCCCGATGTCGAGCTCGCGCGATCCGTCGCTCTGGGTCGGGTTCAGGGTGACGGTCGGCAGCGAGGCTTCGCTCGCGACGAAAGGGTCGTCGGTCAGGATCGTAGCCGGGAAAAAGCGGTCGCCGGCAAAGCCGTGCGCCTCCGCCGCGGCGCTCGGCAAGAGCGCCGCCAGCGCCGCGGCGCCCAGGCCGCGGCAAATGTCGCGTTGCATTGGATCGTGCTCCACAAGAGGTCGCATACGGCCGGAGCCGCGGCAAAGCGCGCCCGGCAGGTTCGAATTTGCGAGAGGACGAGCCTAGGCGACCGGTGGAGCGCGAGAGCGGTAGGCAGCGGCGGGAGCGGGGTGCGGCGCGCCGACCTCAAGCGCCGGCCGCGGCATCGCGTAGGTCGGAATCGGGACCGCGAGCAGCACGACAGCGGTCAGAGCGAAGCCGGCGAGCGTGCCGATCGCGCCGCAGACCGCACAATCGTCGTGGTGACCCGGTTTGTTGGGGGGATGGTCGGCGGCGTCTTCGTCGTGGTGGCCGGTCAGCAGGGTCAGCAGGCAGCGGACGAGATCGCGATCGGCGGCAGCCCCTCCCGCGTGGTCGGGGGCGAGCGCGTGCGCCAGATCGAATGCGAGGTGAACCGGGACGAGCGCGTTGAGGCCGAGCGCGATCACGCCGAGCCACGTGGCGAAGATCCCGAACCTCAGGCGACTTGGCAGCATCGGCCGTCGTTCCCCGCGAGCCCGCGCGAGCGCCCTATACCGATCCGCCGCTCGGCCCGGTCGGTATGATAAGTCAAATCTCGGATTCGGGGTGAATCCAATACCGCGAGGAGCCAACCCAACGTCGAGTGTTGTCGCCGAGGCCGCAGCCGCTACAGCCGCAGGCGCCGTTCCTCGCCCCGAGAGCTGCCCCAGCTGTTCCTTGAATTGGGCTGCGAATTGGGCCGCGCGCCAGCGGACGGCGGCCGGCACGCCCTCGGCGGCGACAATGTCGCGGAATTTGGCCCCGAGCTCGGTCTTGGTGGCATAGAGCGGGCCGACCACCTTCCGACGCACTGACCTAGGTCTGGTGTTACCGTAGCGCGGGATTGCGTCGTGAGCGTCGGAGACCGGGGCAGCTAAATGGATGCGCGGAACAGGGCCGCGCAAGAAGACTTTCGCTTGTCCAGCACAAAACGAAACCACGGTTGGTCTGACACAGGAATCCCCCGCGACCGCCTGGCGTTATCGCAGGGGTGACGGGCTTTGCCGATTCACTCAGCCGGAGTTGCGGACGTAGCCGTAGCGCAAATTGCTGCGCCCGGGGCCGTTTTGGAGATAATCGGCCTTGAGCTCGGCGAAATGGTCGGGGGCGGCGAGGCCGGCGTGCTTGTCTAGGTTGTAGAGGCGCGCGCTGTTGCCGGCGAAGATGCCCGCTTTGACTGGGCCGTTGGCGGGGCCGAGCGGCTGGAAACCGTATTTCTTTTGCATGTCCTCGGGGATTTCGAGGCGGCGCAGCCCTTCGATCTGCCATTGCGGCGCGCCGGTCCATACCGCGTCGGTGCCCCACAGGATGTGTTCGGGGCCGAGCCCCTTGACCAGCATTCCCATCAACGCCGCGGCTAGGCGCGGCTCGGCGACCGCGGTCCAGGCGAAGATCTGCCCGAGATCGCCATAGACGTTGGTGACCCCGTATTTCCCGGGGATTTCAGCGAGATCGCTGGTCCATGAGCTGCGCCCGGTCTGGTCGAACTCGGCCATGCCGTCGGCGGGGCTGCCGCCGACCCAGCGATAGGCCGAGTGGTAAACGAGGAAATTCAGTTGCGGCCAGTCTTTCG
>DATKHX010000123.1:0-3915 GCA_035510075.1 Allostellaceae bacterium | reverse complement strand
TTCGACGACGTCGAGCTCGGTTTCGAGCGACTTCGCCTCTTCCACCGTGATCACCCCCTCGTTGCCGACCTTTTGCATCGCCTCGGCGATCATCTCGCCGATCTCGCGCTCGCCGTTGGCGGAGATCGTGCCGACCTGGGCAATCTCCTCGTTGGTCGAAATTTTTTTCGAGCGCTTTTTGATGTCCTCGACGACCGCCTCGACGGCCATGTCGACGCCGCGCTTCAGATCCATCGGGTTCATGCCGGCGGCCACCGCCTTCGCCCCCTCGCGCACGATCGCCTGCGCCAGGATCGTCGCGGTGGTGGTGCCGTCGCCGGCCTGGTCGCTGGTCTTCGAGGCGACTTCGCGCACCATCTGCGCGCCCATGTTCTCGAACTTGTCGGAGAGCTCGATTTCCTTGGCGACGGTGACACCGTCCTTTGTGATGCGCGGCGCGCCAAACGATTTGTCGAGGACGACGTTGCGGCCCTTCGGCCCCAGCGTGACCTTGACCGCATTGGCGAGAGTATCTACCCCGCGCAACATCCGCTCGCGGGCGTCGGCATGAAATCTTACATCCTTGGCAGCCATGTTCTCGTTCTCCTCAGGCGATGACGCCCATGATGTCGGATTCTTTCATGATGATAAGCTCCTCGCCATCGAGCTTAACCTCGGTGCCCGACCATTTGCCGAACAGCACCCGGTCCCCGGCCTTGACGTCGAGCGGTTGAACGACGCCGTCCTCGTTGCGCGCACCCGGGCCGGCGGCGACGACTTCCCCCTCCATCGGCTTTTCCTTGGCCGTGTCCGGAATGATGATGCCGCCTTTGCTCTTCTCTTCCTCCTCGACGCGCCGGATCACCACGCGGTCATGCAGCGGACGAAATTTCATGCAACCCTCCTCAACCACGATTCCAAATTTGTTAGCACTCTCTGCCCAAGAGTGCTGGTCAGATAAAGGGGGTGTTCCGGGTTGTCAAGCCGGCAACGGATACGACCGGTGCCGCGCCCGACGCCCTGCCGAGAAGGTGGATGGGAGCGGCTTTGACAAGAATACGAACTATGCCCACTCTTTCCGGGTTATGATTGGATCAGGTGCCACTGACGGGTTGCCGCCATGCCGCGAGACGTAGACTGGGAGATCCCGGGCGAGATCCAGCCCAAGCCCGGCGAATGCAGCTTTGATCTGGACCGCGCTCTGGGTGCGGTGCTCGGAGTGCGGGCAACCGTTCCGGAGGATGCTTTTACCGCCGGGACGCTCGGCACCGAGCGTGCCGGTAGCGGCGTCCTGATCCGCGGCGACGGTCTCGTCCTGACGATCGGTTATCTGGTCACCGAGGCCGAGACCATTTGGCTCACCACCGCGGCCGGCGGCGCCGTGCCCGGGCATGTCCTCGCCTATGATCAGGAAACCGGCTTCGGTCTCGTCCAGGCGCTCGGCCGATTGAACGTGGAGCCGCTCGAATTGGGGACCGGCATGCGGGTCGGCGCCGGCGACCGCGCCATCATGGCTGCCGAAGGCGGGCGAAAACATGCAATCTCGGCGCGCGTCGTGGCGCGCCAGGAATTCGCCGGCTATTGGGAATATGTCCTCGACCGCGCGATCTTTACGGCACCGGCGCATCCGTTTTGGGGCGGGGCGGCGCTGATCGGCGCCAACGGCAGGCTGATCGGAATCGGCTCGCTCCACGTCCAGCATTCCAGCGGGCGCGAACTGCGCCGCGATGTGAACATGGTCGTGCCGATCGATCTTTTACCGCCCATTCTTGACGACATGCTGACCTATGGCCGCCCGAATCGCCCGGTGCGCCCCTGGCTCGGGCTCTATGCCGCCGAGGTCGAGGATGCGATCGTCGTCGCCGGGCTCGCCGAGCGCGGTCCGGCAAGCGAGGCCGGGCTGCAGCCCGGAGACCGCATCGTGGCGGTCGGCGACGAGTCGGTGGGGAGCCTCGCCGGCTTTTGGCGGCGGGTGTGGGCGGGCGGACCGGCGGGCAGCGAAATCCCGTTGCAGGTCGCCCGCGACGGCGGAACCCTGAGCGTACGGGTTCAGTCCGCCGACCGGACGCGGTTTCTGAAGGCGCCCAAGCTGCATTGAATCTTTGCCGGGGCCGAGGCGCAGCGGGGCCAGACGGCGAAGATCAGAGTCTTCAACGTTTCCCCGCCGGTCATCCGCTTTCGGATGCATTCCCCGCCGTCACGGCGCCGCCGCGCGTCGGCAGAACGTCTAGGGCCTGCCGAAATGTTCGTGCGGTTCAACGTTCAAAGCCGGCGCTATCAATAAGGGGTCCGATCGGGCTTCATCTGGTATTTCTTGCAGATCTCGACGGCTTCGGCGCGCTGTATCTGGGTCGCGGGGATTGTCCGACTTTGCGTCGGATGACGCAGTTGCTCGATGATCATCGCGTCGTCGAACCCGCCATATTCCAAGGCGTCGTCGACCGTTGCACCATAGTAGATCCGCTCGATGCCGGCCCAATAGGACGCGGCCGCGCACATTGGGCACGGCTCGGCGCTCGTGTACATCGTGCAGTTCGTCAGCTTGAACGTGCCCAGCCGACGACATGCCTCGCGAATTGCCTCCATCTCGCCGTGCCAGGTGGGATCGCGCTCGGCGACGACGCGGTTGGCGCCTTCGGCAATAATCTCGCCATCTCTGACGATGACCGTGCCGAACACCCCGCCGGCATTGTCGACGAGCGAGGTTTTCGCCGATAGCTCGATTGCTCGGCGCATAAACCTGTCGTGCTGCGGATCGTCGGGCATGAGCTTTTCCCCAAAAATATAACGCAATGCCGTGCCGTAACGCGCCCGACCCACGTTGCAGTCGATGCCTTAAAATAAAATTAAATCGCCGCGTCTCAGACGATCCAAAGAAACGTGGCGATCTCGATCGCGTAGAGGACGAAGAGAAAACCGATCCCGACAGGAGTCATCTGCCGCGCCGCGGTCGGATTGGCCGCAGCCACCAGTCGAACGCGCGGTTGAGGAGCGGCATCGTCGGCCATGTCAAAAGCCACACGCTGATTGCATTGCCGAGAAAGGTACTGAAGACGGGATCGAACCTGCGCAATTGGGGCATCAAAAAGCGCAGCTCGATCATGACGATCGGGAACAGCACCAGCAGCACGATCATCGATTGTTTCCAGCTCGCTGGTGCCGCCCCGGCATCCTCGGGAGGGAACCAGCCGGCGAACGGCCCCGCCAACCGGCGGCTCGACCAGTATTGAACCAGCGCCGCCGATTCTTCCAGCAGGCGCCGACGTTCGGGCGAGGCGAGCCAGGCGTCGAGTTGCCCGGTCGTGGCGAAGCGCACCAGGGTTGTCCAGGCGGGCTGCTCGCCCGATGGCGCCTGCAAATAGGTTCCGCGGTAGCCCGGGAATTCCGCCTGTGCTCGCTGGATCCGCGCCGACCAATCGCGGAATGTCGCTTCCCGCCCGGCCCGCACCCGCGTCGTGATGACCTCGGTGACGCTGGCTTGAGCGTGAACGTCGGGAGCCTCCTCCTCGGGCGCCAGCGCACCCTCGACCAAAGCCTCCAGCTCCCGGCCCAGCAATGCGCGCTGAGGCGAGGCCCGCCATTCGAGGAGCCGGCTGGGGTCGCAGAATCGCGTGACTATTTGCCACTCGGCGCGCGACCGCAGCACCGGGATGAATTCGATGCTGACAAAGCCCGGCGCGACCGCCGCCGCGGCGGTGATGCGGGCCTGCCATGTCAAAAACGCGGCTCGAGCGCCGTCGCGGATGCGCAACCGGACGGCAATGGCGCAGGGCGCGGTCTCATCGTTCATCGAAATCCCCGGAAATCTCGATCATTACCCAAGGGGCGCGCGCTCATAGGTGGCTCCCGGCACCCCAAGCCGAAAATCCAGCTGTGACGGTTTGTCTCGCGGCGAGCTCGGCCGAGCCGATGCGCACCGAAAGTGCACAGCTTCGT
>DATKHX010000122.1:0-2447 GCA_035510075.1 Allostellaceae bacterium | reverse complement strand
CGCAGCTCCTCGACCGCGGCGTGCCCCTTGCCGCTCGTCGCCTGGTACGTCGAGACGACGATGTGCTTGATGCGGGCCGCGTCGTGCAGCGGCTTGAGCGCCACCACCATCTGGATCGTCGAGCAGTTCGGGTTGGCGATGATGTTGCGCTTCTGGTAGTCGGCGATCGCCTTTGGATTGACCTCGGGGACGACCAGCGGCACGTCGGGTTCCATGCGGAACTGCGAGGTGTTGTCGATCACGACCGCACCCGCCTTGGCGGCGCGCGGCGCGAATTGCGCCGACACCTTGGAGCCGGGAGAGGACAGCACGATATCGGTGCCGCGAAAGTCGTAGGTGTCGAGGTTCTGCACCTTGAGGACGTCGTCCTCGCCGAACGACACCTCCTTGCCGAGCGAGCGCGAGGAGGCCAACGCCACGACATCGTCGGCGGGAAAGTCGCGCTCGGCCAAGGTCGTCAAGATTTCGCGCCCGACATTGCCGGTGGCGCCGACCACCGCTACCTTGAAGCCCATTGTCCGACTCCGCGGCCGAAAGGGGTGAAGAATGGCTGCTGACTTACGATGCCGACCGCCGCTTTACAAGCGCCGCGCACCATGAGCTACGCCGAGTTCTGGCGCCGCTATCTGGCGGCGCATCGCGACCCGCGCACCCGCGCGCTGCACTATGTCGGCACTTCCGGCGCCCTCGCGGCGCTGCTCGCCGCGGCCATATCGCGCGACTGGCGCTGGCTGCCGGCGGCGCCGGCGATCGGTTATTCCTGCGCCTGGACCGGTCATCTCGTCTTCGAGCACAACCGCCCGGAGACCTTCGGCCACCCGGTGTGGTCGCTATTGAGCGATTTCCGTATGCTGGGCACGTTCTTGTCCGGGCGGCTCGGCCGCGAACTCCGCCGCGCCGGTATTGGAGAAAACCGATGACCGTGGTGCCGCTGATCGAATACGAGGATGCGAGCGCCGAGGTGCGCGCCGTATACGACGACATCATGGCGACCCGCGGCACCGACTGGGTCAACAATTTCTGGAAGGCGCTGGCCAACGACCCGCCGACCCTGCGGCGCACCTGGGAGAGCATCAAGGAGGTCATGGCGCCGGGCGCGCTCGACCCGCTGACGAAGGAGCTCGTCTACCTCGCGGTCAGCGCCACGAACGGCTGCGCCTATTGCACGGCCTCGCACGCCGCGGCGGCCAAGAAACAGGGGATGACCTCGCAAATGCTGGCCGAATTGCTGGCGGTCGTCGGCATGGCCAACGAAACCAACGCGCTTGCCAACGGCTATCGCGTGCCAGTAGACGAGAGGTTCGAAAAGTTGTTTTGATATCGGCGCATGCGGGCGACGACGCGGCGAGCGCAAAGCTCGCGCGCCGTGCACGCCGATTTTCGCAAGGCCGGGCGGCGCATCGTCGACCGGCAACATTGGAGGTCCCTAAATGGCGGAACAACTCTATGACCGCACTGCCGAGGATCTCGGCAACCTCGTCGGTCTCGAACACGTCAATCTCAGAATCGACAATCAAGGGCTGGCGCAGGAGTTTTATCTGTCGGCCCTCGGCCTGACCCGCGACCCCTTCATGTTCCCCGGCACCAACAACATGTGGGTCAATGTCGGCAACAGCCAGTTCCATTTGCCGACCGGCGAGCCGAACGTGCTGCGCGGCCATGTCGGCCTCGTCGTCCCGTCGCTCGAGGAATTGTGCGAGCGGCTCGGCGAAGCCAAGAAAAAGCTCGCCGACACCAAATTCGACTGCAAGCAGCACAACGCCTATGTCGAGGCGACCTGCCCGTGGGGCAACAAGTTCCGCCTCTATGAGCCGGATGAGGAGCGGTTCGGCGCCGTCAATCTCGGCATGCCCTATGTCGAGTTCACCGTGCCGGAGGGCGCCGCCGACGGCATCGCCCGGTTCTATCGGGACATCTTCTATGCCCCCGCCTGCGTCAAGGAGAACGGCGAGGGCCGCGCCGCCCATGTCCGCGCCGGGGCCCGGCAGGAGCTGGTCTTCCGCGAGACCGATAGGGCGATCCCGGAATTCGACGGGCATCACCTGCAGGTCTATGCCCAGGAATTCTCGGGTCCACATGACGAATTGGAAAAGCGCGGGCTGATCACCGAGGAAAGCGACCAGTACCAATACCGCTGGCAAGACATCGTCTGCCTCGAGACCGGCAAGCACCTGTTCACGATCGAGCACGAGGTGCGCAGCTGCACCCACCCGCTCTACAACCGGCACATGGTCAACCGCAACCCGTCGCAAAACAATCGCCACTACCAGATGGGCGCGGACGAGTGGGATTGGACACTGCCGCGCTCCACCAAGAAGATCCAGCCGGCCCCGGGTCCCGAGCCCGCCACGCCGCTGGCCAGGCGCCGCGCCGCCCGCATGTCCGCAATGTAAAGTCTGAGCCTACAGCCCCTCTCCCCGCTCGCGGGGAGAGGGTTGGGTTGAGGG
>DATKHX010000121.1:0-16568 GCA_035510075.1 Allostellaceae bacterium | reverse complement strand
CCGTTCGACAAATGGCCGGCGGGCGTCGACAAAGCGGGGTTGACGCAGCAGATGAACCGGGCGCTCGAAGCGCGCTTTCCCGGCGTCGAATTCAATTTCTCGCAATATATCGAAGACAATGTCGAGGAAGCCGCTTCGGGGGTCAAAGGCGAGAATTCGGTCAAGTTGTTCGGCAACGACCTCGCGGCGCTCGAAAGGACCGCGAACCGGATCAAGGACGTCATGGCGACGGTGCCGGGGATCACCGATCTGGCCGTGTTCAATTCGCTGGGTCAGCCGACGGTGCGGATCGACATCGACCGGGTCCGCGCGGCGCGCTACGGGCTCAGCCCCGGCGACGTCAACGCCACCGTCTCGGCGGCGATCGGCGGGCAGGCCGCGGGCAACCTTTATGAGGAGGGAAGCGACCGCAACTTTCCGATGATCGTGCGCCTGGCGCCGAAATTCCGCCAAAGCCTGTCGGCGATCCGCCGCATCACAATCAGCGCGCCGAGCCCAAACGGCAACGGCATCGTGCCGATCCCGCTGACCGACGTCGCCGACGCCAAGCTCGTCTCCGGCGCCTCCTTTATCTACCGCGAGAACCAGGAGCGCTATATCCCTATCAAGTTCAGCGTTCGCGGCCGCGATCTCGGCGGCGCGGTGCAGGAGGCGCAGCAGCGGATTGCCAAAGAGGTGCGGCTGCCACCGGGCTATCGCCTCGAATGGGTCGGGGAGTTCGGCGAATTGCAGGACGCGATCGGGCGGCTCGCGGTTGCGGTGCCGCTGAGCTTCGCGTTGATGGGCGTCTTGCTGTTCGTCAACTTCGGCTCGCTGACCGACACCGTGCTGGCGGCGAGCGTGATGCCGATGGCGCTGGTCGGCGGGATCTTTGCCCTGTTCCTGACCGGCACGCCGTTCAGCGTGTCGGCGGCGATCGGCTTTGTCGCGCTGTTCGGCATTTCGGCGATGGACGGCATCATCGTCATCTCCTACTTCAACAAGCTGATTTTCGACGGCGTGGCGCGCGCCGCCGCCGTCCGCCGCACTTGCGAGGTGCAGATGCGGCCGGTGGTGATGACCTGCGCCGCGGCCGGGGTCGGCCTGCTGCCGGCGGCGATGTCGAGCGCGATCGGCAGCCAGGTGCAAAAGCCGCTGGCGATCGTCGTGGTCGGCGGCGTGTTGCTGGCGCCGGTGCTGATCATGATCCTGCTGCCGGTGCTGATCGACATGTTCTCGCGCCGACGCCAGTCGGCCGAGCAGACGGACCTGCAGCCTGCACCCGCGGAATAGGGACGATGGCAGGATTTCGCGGTTGCCCTCGTCCTACGGCTTGGCTTGGCGCGGCACTGCTGCTCGCCGGCTGCGAGGTCGGCCCGGATTTCAAGCGGCCGGCGGCACCCGTGGTCAGCGGCTACACCCCGGAGCCGCTGCCGGCGGAGACCGCCGCGGCGCCGATCGCGGCCGGCGAGGCGCAGCGCTTTGTGCAAGGTTTCGATATCCCCGGCCAATGGTGGGCATTGTTTCATTCGCCGGCGTTGAACGCGCTGATCGAGCAGGCGATCGCCGCCAATCCGACCCTGCCCGCGGCACGGGCGGCGCTGCGGCAGGCCTGGGAGAATGTCTACGCCGAGCAAGGCGCGCTGTTCCCGACAGTCACCGCCGGCTTTTCGCCGACCCGAAACAAGACCGCAACCGGGGCGGTCACGCCGGTCGCCGCCTCGGGCAACCCCTATTACAGCCTGTATACCGGCCAAGTGACGGTCTCCTACACGCCGGACGTGTTCGGCGGCACGCGGCGGCAAATCGAGTCTTTGGCGGCGACCGCAGAATCGCAGCGATTCGAGCTCGAAGCCACCTATCTGACCCTGACTTCCAACGTGGTTGCCGCGGTGGTGCAGGAGGCCTCGTTGCGCGGCCAGATCGCAGCAACCGAGGAAATCGTTAAGATCGACAGCGACGGTCTCGACATCCTCCGCCGCCAGATGGCGCTGGGGGCGGTCGCCGGGGCCGATGTCGCGGCGCAAGAGGCAGCGCTTGCGCAAGCGCAGGCGCTGCTCCCGCCATTGCAAAAGCAACTGGCGGTCGAGCGCGACCTGTTGACGGCATTGCTCGGCCGCTTTCCGAGCCAGCAGCCCGCCGACAAATTCGACCTCGCCGCGTTGCAATTGCCGCGCGATCTGCCGGTCAGCCTGCCATCCAAGCTGGTCGAGCAACGCCCAGATGTCCGCTCCGCCGAGGCGCAGGTGCATGCCGCCAGCGCCGAGATCGGCGTCGCCGTCGCCAATCGGCTACCGCAATTCGCCTTGACAGCCAATGGCGGCGGGCAATCGGCGACGATAACGCAGATGTTTGCCGGCCCCGGCACCGCGTTCTGGACACTGGCCGGCAATGTGACGCAGACCGTGTTCGACGCAGGCACCCTGCTTCATAAGCAGCGCGGGGCCGAAGCCGCCTTCGACCAGGCAGCGGCGCAATATCGCGGCGTCGTCATCGCTGCTTTCCAGAACCTTGCCGATACCTTGCATGCATTGCAATCAGATGCCGATACGCTGAAAGCCGCCGCCGCCGCGCAGCAGGCCGCTGCCACGAGCCTCGACATCGCCCGCCGTCAGCTACAGCTCGGTGCGGTTAATTATCTGGCGCTGTTGACCGCCGAAAATACTTACCAGCAGGCGCAGAGCAATGTCGTCCAGGCGCAGGCCAACCGCTATGCCGATACCGCGGCTCTATTCCAGGCTTTGGGCGGCGGCTGGTGGAACCGAGCGGATCTCAGTTCGACCCGGACCGCCGCTGCAAGCGTGTCGCGCTGAGGGTTACCGGAGATTATCGTAGCCTTTGGCGCGATAGATGATCGTCGCGGCGACCCAGGTCGCGATAAAAACGCCGACGACTGCAAATCCGAAATTGGTCAGATTGTCGTCGAGGCCGCCGACTATGGTCCAGAAGCCGCCCTCCAGGCGCAATTTGTCGCCGAGCAAGCCGAGCGCCTCGACGCCGCCGATGAAGAGCGCCACCACGACGGAAGCCGCCGTAATCGTCAAGTTGTACCAGAGCTTGCGGATCGGGTTCACGAACGCCCAGCCATAGGCCCCAGCCATCAGCGCGCTGTCGGTCGTGTCGACCAGCGACATGCCCGCGGTGAACAGTGCCGGAAAAACCAGGATGCTCCAGAAGGACAAGCCGCGAGCGGCTTGGGTGGCAGAGATGCCGAGGAGCCCGATTTCGGTCGCGGTGTCAAAACCGAGGCCGAACAGAAGCCCGATCGGGTACATTTGCCAAGACCGCGATACGAAGTTGAACAACGGCCGAAAGATCCGGGCGAGAACGCCTCGCCCAGACAACAACGCTTCCAAATCTTCGTCGGCGATGCGCCGGCCTCGCCGCGCCCTGGAAAACGCCGCCCACAATCCCCGCAGGATGAACAGGTTCGCAATGCCGACGACCAGTAGAAACAAGCTCGAGGCGACGGTCCCGATCGCGCCGCCAAGACCACGGAACGTCTCGATCCTGTCCTGCGCCAGGACCGCGGTCGCAGCGATCCCGAGCGAAGCCGAGACGACGATCGTCGAGTGGCCGAGCGCGAAGAAGAAGCCGACCGAGAACGGGCGTTTTCCTTCCTGCATCAGCTTGCGCACGACATTGTCGATGGCGGCGATATGGTCGGCGTCGAAGGCATGCCGCAACCCGAGCATATAGGCGAGAAAGGCCGTCCCGAGCAGCGTCGGCCGGCTGGCAAAGCTGAGCCAGGCCCAAAGCCAGGCGGCGAGATTGGCGGCGATCAGGACAGCGTAGACTGCCGCCGTCTTGGCTCTGGCATGCTGCGGCCGGTCGTCGAACGGATTGGCGAGCACGTCCTCTCCTGTCGGGATCTATGGCGGCAACAGACCAAAAAGCGAGACGCCGTCGAGATCGCATCCAGCAGCCGTTCTCCTCGTCGACCCCGACGCTTTCAAAGGCAGATCAGCGGTGTGGAATCTGCGGGGTGCCCGGCGCAGCGGAATCCCGGCTTTCCTGCCTGCCGCTTCCTCCCATTCGCGGGCTGTTTTCGGCGGCAATTCCAAAGATGATGCCAAGTGCGGCCCAAAAGACGCCCTGAAGACCGAGGGACGCGACCCGAAACCGCCAGAGAACGACAGCGGAGAACTGCTCGGGCACCTCGCTTACGTCGGGCAGAAGGGACTCCGCCACGGCAATCACGAGAACGAACCCGAGTATCCCCAGCACCGCGCCGTTCCAGCGGCCAAAGCGCTCGCCGAGGCGCCGGGCCAGCCCAAGCGACAAAACCGCGGTCGCGAGCGATAGCGCGACCATTACGAAATAAAGCGCGGTGCGACTGCGTATCGTCCCAGGATCGCCGATCGCCGGCGGATTGGGTGGGTATTTGAGCGCCGGCACCAAGACGACAGCCAGGAATCCGAGAAGCGCCAACAACGCAGCGGTGGCGCGAGGGCTCAACGCGGCGACACGCCCGTAGGCCGCCGCGAAGGCCAGCGAAAACAATCCCCCTAACGCGACCCCATAAACGACGATGCCGGTGAATAGCCCGATACCGGCCTGGGTGTCGCGGCTGACCAGTTCCGGCGCGGGCGCCTCGTGCCTGGCGTGCTCTATCGCCTGTTCAAAGGCGATCGCGCGATCGACCTGCGGCTCTCCGAAGATTCGTGCAAACCCGAAGGCGAGCAGCCCGGCGACCAGCCCGGCCAGTAGGCCGCGCAGCAGCAGGCTGGTGACCACGCCGATTACTCAGTGGCACGGAAAGCCCAGCAGATGGCGGCCGTCATGAACAAATTCATGGACTTGCATGCCGCCGATCAGCGATGTCGCGCCCTGCTCGGCACCCACGAAATAGATCGCCAGAAGGCAGAGCAGGCCGCCGAAAATCGCCCAGGGCAGGATTTTTTGGAGCGGGATTGGAGCCGGAACGGCAATAGGCGACAGAGTCGTGTCGGACATGGCTGTATCTCCTCGGGATGACGCGTCCCGTTGCGGACTACAATACCACGGAGCGGGTCTGACTCCCGGATCGAGGGCGGCGAACCGCTCGAACCGGATACAGTGGCGCGACCGCGCCGGATTGCCACCGGCTTCCGCCCTGATGATATGCACGGCGACGGTAGGTGTGGCCGATGGCAGTGTCAACAACCGGCGCCATATCGATGCCCGTAGCGGTTGACGAGGTGCGCATGCCGATCGTTCTGGTGATTTCGCGGCGCGCGACCGGATGACATTAGCCTTGAAGCTTTTCCCTGATGATGGCAATGGGCCGCCTCGGCCGGCGGATTCGCGTCGGCTGGCGCTTGGTTTCGAGGCGTGGGACGAGGCGCTCGCCGCGGCCACCGATGATCCCGCCGCGCAAAGCGCGCGCGACTGGGGCGCGGCGCCGGAGGGCCGGCGGCTGCTCGCGTCGATATTTGGCAACAGCCCATTTCTGAGCGGGCTCGCGGTCAAGGAATGGCGGCTGTTGAACCGCCTGGTCGCCGAAGGCCCCGACCCGCTCTTTGGCGAGATCGCCGAGGCAGTCGAGAACCGCGCCGATGCGGCCGAAGACGCCGCCGCGCTGATGCGCCGGCTGCGCGTTGCCAAACGCCGCACCGCGCTGCTCGCCGCGGTCGCCGAATTGGCCGGCGCGTGGTCGCTGGAACAGCAGACGGCGGCGCTGAGCCGATTTGCCGAAGCGGCGCTCGGAGCGGCGGCGCGGCACCTGCTGCGCCAGGCGGCGTCGAAAAACCTGATCTCGCTCGCCGATCCGGCCGATCCCGAGCGCGACAGCGGCTTGATCGTGCTCGCCATGGGCAAGCTCGGCGCCGGCGAGCTGAACTATTCGAGCGACATCGACTTGATCCTGTTTTTCGATCCGGCGAAGTCGCCGGTGACGGCGCGCGACGGCATGCAGCCCTTCTTCAGCCGGCTGGCGCGCGATCTCGTCCGGATTCTCGAAGAGCGCACTGGCGACGGCTACGTCTTCCGCACCGATCTGCGGCTGCGCCCCGACCCGGGCTCGACCCCGCTTGCGATGTCGGTCGCCGCGGCGATGGCCTATTATGAAAGCGTCGGCCAGAATTGGGAACGGGCGGCGCTGATCAAGGCACGCCCGGTGGCCGGCGACCGCGGCGCCGGCGAGCGGCTGCTGCGCGACTTGCGGCCCTACATCTGGCGCAAGCACCTCGATTTCGCGGCGATCCAGGATATCCATTCGATCAAGCGCCAGATCAACGCCTATCGCGGCGGCAGCCGCATCGCGGTCGCGGGCCATGACATCAAGACCGGCCGGGGCGGGATCCGCGAGATCGAGTTCTTCGCCCAGACCCAGCAATTGATCTGGGGCGGGCGCATCCCCGAGTTGCGGGTGCGCTCGACCTGCGAGGCGCTGCGTCGGCTCGCCGCTACTGGGCGCATCGATCCCGCGGTCGCAACGGCGTTGACGGCCGACTACCGGTTTCTGCGCCAACTCGAGCACCGCTTGCAGATGGTCGACGACGCGCAGACGCATCGCCTGCCGGATGACCGGGATGGGATCGCGCATATCGCGGCCTTTCTCGGCTACTGTGGGTCCGATGCCTTCGCCGCGGATCTGACCACGCATCTGACCTCCGTCGAGCGCCACTACGCCGAGTTGTTCGAGCAAGCGCCGAGCCTCGCCGGCCCCGGCAACCTCGTGTTTACCGGCGCCGAGGACGACCCCGAGACCTTGGGCACCTTGTCGCGGCTCGGCTTCGCCGATCCTGAGGCGGTCGCGGCACTGGTTCGCAGCTGGCATCACGGCCGAATGCGCGCCACGCGCAGCCAACGGGCGCGCGAGATCCTGACCGAGCTGGTGCCGGAGCTGTTGCGGATCTTTGGCGCCACCCCTCACCCCGACGAGGCATTGCGCCGCTTCGACCAATTTCTGTCGCGGCTGCCGGCCGGGGTTCAGCTGTTCTCGTTGTTTCTGGCCAATCCGGGGCTGCTGGCGCTGGTGGCCGACGTCATGGCGGGGGCACCTCGGCTCGCGGAGCAGCTAGCGCAGCGGCCGGCATTGCTCGACGCGGTGCTGACGCGGGAATTCTTCGCGCCGCTGCCTGGGCAGCCGGCGCTCGCGGCCGATCTCGCGCCCGTGCTGGTGGCAGCGGGCAATTTCGCCGACACGCTCGACGCGCTGCGGCGCTGGGCGAGCGAGAGGCGGTTTCAGGTGGGTGTGCAGCTGCTGCGTCGCGGGCTCGACGGCGGGGCGGCGGGCAAGGCGCTGGCCGACATCGCCGAAACGGCGCTGGCAGCGCTCGTCCCGGCGGTCGAGGCCGAGTTCGCGCGGCGTCACGGCCGCGTGCCGGGGGGCGCCTTTGCCGTGGTCGGCATGGGGCGTCTGGGCAGCCGCGAGATGACGCTCGCCTCCGATCTCGATTTGATCCTGATCTACGATGCGCCGCCCGACGCGACGCTTTCCGATGGCGCGCAGCCGCTTTCGATCTCGGCCTATTACGCCCGGCTGAGCCAGCGGCTGATCGGTGCGGTCACCGCCGCCACTGCCGAAGGCCCGCTTTACCCGGTCGACATGCGGCTGCGGCCGTCGGGCTCGTCGGGTCCGATCGCGTCGAGCCTCGAAAGCTTCCGCCATTACCAGCGCGAATCGGCCTGGACCTGGGAGCATATGGCGCTGACCCGCGCCCGCACGGTAGCCGGCGACGCAGCACTGCGAGGCCGCGTCGCCGAGACCATCGACGCGGTGTTGCTCGCGCCGCGCGACCCGCTGCGGCTCGTGGCGGATGTCGCCGACATGCGTCGGCGGATCGCCGGCGAAAATCCGCGGCCGTCGCCCTGGGACCTGAAGAACCGCCGCGGCGGGTTGATCGACCTCGAATTCATCGTGCAATACCTGATGCTGCGCGAGGCCGCGACCGCACCGCAGGTGCTGCGCCGCGCCACCGCCGACGGGTTGCAGACGCTGAGTTCGGCGGGTGCCCTCTTGCCTTCGGCCGCGCGCGAGTTGAGCGCCGCGGCGGCATTGCTGCGGCATGTGCAGGCGCTGCTGACCCTGATCGGCGAAGGTGCCGCGCGCGACGCCGCGTTCCAGGAGCCCGACGCGGCCACGCTCGCGCGCTGCGCGGGTGTGGTTGACTTCGCTCAGCTCGACGCAGATATCACTGCCGCCACGGTACAGGTCCGGCGCTGGTACAAACGCCTGATCGATGAGCCGGCGGCCCGCGCCAGGCTCGCAATCGCGGAACCGGCAGGAGACAGCGCAGAATGAATATCGAATCCGGCCAGAAGGCCCCTGATTTCACGTTGCCGACCGACGGCAACGGCAAGGTCACGCTCTCGCAGCTCGCCGGCAAGAAGGTGGTGCTGTATTTCTACCCCAAGGACGACACCTCGGGCTGCACCGCGGAGGCTTGCGGTTTTCGCGACTCGTTCCCGGATTACGGCGGGGTCGGCGCCGTCGTGATCGGCATCTCAAAGGATTCGGTCGCCTCGCACGACAAGTTCAAGAAAAAGCACGATCTCCCGTTCATCCTGGCCTCCGATACCGAGGGAGAAGTCTGCGAGAAATATGGCACCTGGGTCGAAAAGAGCATGTATGGCCGCAAATACATGGGCATCGACCGCAGCACTTTTCTGATCGACGGCTCGGGCACCGTTCGCGGCGTGTGGCACAAGGTGCGGGTGCCGGGTCACGTCGCCGAAGTGCTGAAAGCGGCGCAGGCGCTCTGATCGCCGCGACCCTTGCCGCCGGCGCGGTCGCGATCCTCGGCACGCCGGACCCGGCGGCGAAGGCCGCGGCGAGCCTCGATTTGGCGGCTGCGTGGAGCGCGGGAACGACGACGATCGGCGTTGCCGAGCCGCCGCCGCACCCGGCGCGGCCCGTCCGCCCCGAATTGCGCCCGCCGCGCGAGATGCCGAAGCGGCGGAATTTCGGCTCGCCGCCCGGACGCGTAGCGCTCATACATTCGCTTGCCCATATCGAGCTGAACGCGATCGACCTCGCCTGGGACATCATCGCCCGTTTTGCGGGGATTGGCTTGCCGCGCGATTTTTCGACGATTGGGTCCGGGTTGCGGCCGAGGAGGCCGGTCATCTCCTGCTGCTTTCGGCGCGCCTTGCCGATTTCGGTTCGCGTTACGGCGATTTACCGGCGCATGACGGGCTGTGGGAGGCGGCGGCCGCGACCGCCGGTGATCTGCTCGCCCGGCTCGCCGTCGTACCGCTGGTGCTTGAAGCCCGCGGGCTCGACGTTACGCCGGAGATGTCAGCCCGGCTGGAGCGCGCCGGCGATACCAGCAGCGCCGCCATCCTGCAGGTGATTTACGAGCAAGAGATTGGCCACGTCGCCATCGGGCGGCGCTGGTTCGATCGCTTGTGCCGCGCCCAGGGCCTCATCCCCGAACAGGTTTTTCACGACCGCGTCCGGCGCTTTTTCAAAGGCGAGCTGAAAGCGCCGTTCAACCATGCGGCGCGTGCCGCGGCCGGCTTTCCCGCGCGTTATTACGAACCCTTGGCCAGGCCGGGTGAAGGCGGCGCTGCCTCCTGATCGGCTTGCGCGGCAATCTTGGCCGCGGCATGCTCGGTGCGGCGCCCGCCGGCGAGCCGGCGCTCCGCCTCTTCGTTGACGAGGCGCCGGCGTTCGGCTTCTTCGCTGACGACGCGGGCGAGCTCGGGCTGGCGGCCAAGCAGCTGTCGGAAATCCACGATGTCGAGGGTCAGCAAAGTGCAGGGCTGCATCGCGACGATCGTCGCGTTGCGTGGGCCGCCGGTCAGCAAAGCGATCTCGCCGAAGAACTCGCCGGGTCCGAGCCGGACCGTCTGCGGCCGCAACCGCACCTCGACCTCGCCCGCGGCGATGAAATACATGCAATCGCCGCGCTCGCCGCGGCGCACGATGACCGCCCGCGCCGGGTAGTCGCGCGCGCGCAGCAGGCGCGTGACGTCGGCGATGACCGAGGCGCCGACGTTTCTGAAGAACGGCACCTTGGCGACGAGGTCCCAGGTTCGCAGAAACTCGCGCCGGCGCAATTCCTCGGCATAGCCGCTGGCGAGAATACCGGCCCATAGCGCGAAGACGAGGATGCCGCTGACCATGACGACGCCGGCGAGAACCCGCCCGGCCGGGGTGATCGGGGTCACGTCGCCATAACCGGTGGTCGTCAGAGTGACGATTGCCCACCACAATGCCTGCGGTATCGAACCGAACAGCTCCGGCTGAGCGTTGCGCTCGAGCAGATAAGCGAGGCTGGCAGCCGCGAGCAGCACAATGCCAAAGGCGAGCAGCACCGACAGCAGCGCGTGACGGGCGCGGCTGATCACCCGCTCCAGGCTTCCCAGCCCCTGCGAATAGCGGACCGGCTTGAATACCCAAACAAAGCCGTAAAGGCTGGCATATTTCGGGCTGAACGCGATATCGAGCGCCCCGGGCAGCACCCCGAGCAGATCGAACAACCCGCTCCCGGACAACATCCAGGCGAGCCGCGCCCGCCAGCCGCGGCGATGCGCCGCCGGCGCGGCAGGGGCGGCCGCCAGCCGCGCCAAATATTCGGCGATGAAGAAGGTGCAGACGATCTGAAAGCCGGCGTCCAGGATGCGGGTGTGGGCCTCCCGCCATGGCGCCACCGTGTCGGCGAGCATGATGGCGATCCCCGCCACGACCATCGCATGATGAGCAAAGCGAAAGGCCCGCGCGGCGCTGCCGGAGGTTTCGGGCTGCAAAGACTGATAGAGCCGCTCCCAGCTCATGAGCTATTGTAGAGGCAGCGCTGGCCGACCGAAATAGAACCGCTGCCGCACAGCGCGTCATTCTCGTGGCGGAAAGAGCCGAGCCGACGATCCTGCCGCCGTCGACCAATGTTTCGTATCGGTGCGATTTCCTGTTATAGGGGCCGGGTGGCCATCCTCCCCAACAACCGGCGTGCGGTATTCGCCTATCTGCACGACGTGGCGATGGCGGCATTGTCCTTTGCCGCGTCGCTCTATCTGCGCATCGGCGGCGAGGTCGTCGGCTACCAGCCGCGCCTGACTGCGGTTTACATCGCCAGCTTTACCCTGATCGCTGCGGTCGTCTATTTGCTGACCGGGCTTTATCGCGGCATCTGGCGCTACGCCTCGCTGCCCGATCTGTACAACATCGCCCGTGCGGTCAGCCTGACGATTCTCGTCTTTCTGCCGGTCATGTTCGTGCTGACCCGTCTCGAAACGCTGCCGCGCTCGACCTTGCTGATCAACTGGTTCGTGCTGACGGCACTCTTGGGAGCGCCGCGGCTCGCCTATCGTCTGTTCAAGGACCGCGGCCTCGACCACGTTCTCGAACGCGCCAAGCATCAAAGCGTGCCGGTGCTGTTGATCAGCGCCAAGGACGGTGCCGACACTTTTATCCGCGAAATGATGCGCAACCCGCGCGCGGTCTATCGCGTCGTCGGCGTCGTTGCCGACACCCCGTCGCGGGTCGGCCGCGAAATCTACCGGATCCCGATATTGGGCACGATCGATTCGCTGGAGACGGTCGTCGAGCGGCTGGAGCGCCGCGGCAAGCGGCCGCAAAAGCTGATCATCACCGCGCAAAACCTGCCCGGCGACCAGGTGCGCGGGCTGCTCGACCGGGCCGATGCGCTGGCTATCCCGCTAGCGCGCCTGCCAAGGCTGACGGATTTCCAGCGCAACCTCGAAAATCCCGAGCATGGGCCCGAGCACGCGCTGGAGCCAATCGCGCTCGAAGACTTGCTGGGCCGCCCGCAGGCGGTGCTCGACCGCGCCAGTATGTCGCAGCTGATCCACGGGCGGCGGGTGCTGATCACCGGCGCCGGCGGCACGATCGGCGCCGAGCTGTCGCGCCAGATCGCGGCACTGTCGCCCGCCTGCCTGGTGCTGGTGGACAACAGCGAGCTCGCGCTCTATTCGATTGATATGGAATTGCGCGAGCGGTTTCCGCAATTGCCGCGGGTGCCGCTGTTGCGCGATGTTCGCGATCGGGTCCAGGTCGACGCGGTGCTCGCCGCCGAGCGGCCCCAGATCATCTGCCACGCCGCGGCGCTAAAGCATCTGCCGATGGTCGAGGCGAACCCAGTCGAGGGGGTGCTGACCAACGTTGCCGGCAGCCGCAATGTCGCCGAGGCGGCACGCGCCTTTGGTGTGTCGACGGTCGTCATGATCTCGACTGACAAGGCGGTCAACCCGACGAGCGTCATGGGGGCCAGCAAGCGCGTCGCCGAGAGCTTCTGCCAGGCGCTCGATCTGTACGAGGCACGGCATATGGCGGGCGGGACGCGCTATGTGACGGTGCGGTTCGGCAATGTGCTGGGCTCGACCGGGTCCGTCGTGCCGCTGTTCGCGCGCCAGCTCGCCGCCGGCGGGCCGCTGACCGTCACTCATCCCGAAATCACCCGATTTTTCATGACGGTGCGCGAGGCGGTTGAGTTGGTGCTGCAGGCGGCGGCCCTGTCGCCCGGATCTGAAATGTCGGATGGGCGCGGAAAGATCTGCGTCCTCGACATGGGGGAGCCGGTCAAAATCGTCGACCTCGCCGAACAGATGATCCGTCTCGCCGGGCTGCGTCCCGACCGCGACATCAAAATCGAGTTTATCGGCCTGCGCGTCGGCGAGAAATTGCACGAAGAGCTGTTTCATCCGGCCGAGCCGCTGATGCCGACGAAGAGCCCGGCTATTCGGTTGGCAGCACCGCGCACCGCCGATTACGGGCTGCTCGCCCGTTCGATCGACGAGATCGAAGAAGCCGCCCGCAACCGACGCGAAGAGCGCATGTTGCAATTGCTCGAAAGGCTCGTGCCCGAATACCGCCGCCGGCCATCCGAGCCGATCGAAGCGATCGCGTCCGGGACGTGACTGTTCGGCCGATTGGCCGGCTCGCGCGTAGTCGTCGGGGAGCGCCTCCGTTATGAAGGCCCGCCGGAACAGACGCGTCTGCCGCCGCCGCGATCATTCGGCATAGTAGTGGATTTCGTACAAGAGGCAGCCGCCCTCCGATTTGAACGGGCCATGGGCGGCGCCGGGCGGGCGGCAGGCATAGGTGCCGGCCGGGAAATTCTCGCCGCCGCACCCTTGCGCGTCATTGCCGACGGTCAGGTCGCCGGCGACCAGATACACCTCCTCCCAATGGTCGTGCACAAAGGGTGCGGTCGTGAATACGCCGGGCGCAAAGCGCAAGAGCCGGGTGCGGCTGCCGCTCTTGTGCTCCTCGTCGAGCCAGCCGGCGAGGATCTTCTGCTCGATTCCCGCGGGATAGCCGGAGGGCGTCTCCCAGCCCGAATGCATATCGACCCGGTGGAACTCGAGATGGGGCTTGTTGGGCGGCATTGAGCTCGATCCTCGACTTGCAAATGCTCGGACAGGCTCTAACCCCGCAGAGCCGGGATCGGCAACCCCCTGCGCCGCGGCCGCCGGGGGCCGGCGGCTATGACGGCACCACCGACCTGGGCTAACCGGCAAAGGCGGGGATGCCGGTCTGAGCGCGGCCGAGGATCAGCGCGTGGATGTCGTGCGTGCCTTCGTACGTGTTCACCGCCTCGAGGTTCATCATATGGCGGATAACGTGGTACTCGTCCGAGATGCCGTTGCCGCCATGCATGTCGCGCGCCATGCGGGCGATGTCGAGCGCCTTGCCGGCATTATTGCGCTTGAGCAGCGACACCATCTCAGGTGCTGCGCGGCCTTGGTCCTTGAGCCGTCCGAGCCGCAAGCAGGCGGTGAGGCCGAGCGCGATCTCGGTCTGCATGTCGACGAGCTTTTTCTGAACCAGCTGGTTGGCGGCGAGCGGGCGGCCGAATTGGCGCCGCTCGAGGGTGTAGTCGCGCGCCTGATGCCAGCAGAATTCGGCGGCGCCCATGGCACCCCAGGCAATCCCGTAGCGGGCGTTGTTGAGGCACGAGAACGGCCCGCGCAACCCGCGTATATCTGGCAATAAATTCTCGTCCGGCACGAACACGTCGTCCATCGCGATCTCGCCAGTAACCGAAGCGCGCAGACTGAACTTGCCTTCGATCTTGGGGGTGCTCAAACCCGGCATTCCCCTTTCGAGGATAAAGCCGCGGATGACGCCGTCCTCGGTCTTGGCCCAGACCACCAAGACATCGGCGATCGGTGCATTGGAGATCCACGTCTTGGCGCCGGTCAGCCGATACCCGCCCGATACCGCCGCGGCGCGTGTCGTCATCCCGCCGGGGTCGGATCCATGATCGGGCTCGGTCAGGCCAAAGCAGCCGACCCACTCGCCCGACGCCAATTTCGGCAGATATTTTTGCCGTTGCGCCTCGCTGCCGAAATCGTAAATCGGATACATGACCAGGCTTGACTGGACGCTCATCGCCGAGCGGTAGCCGCTGTCGACGCGTTCGACCTCGCGCGCAATCAGGCCGTAGCAGACATAATTGACGCCGGCGCAGCCATAGCCGTCGATCGTCGCGCCGAGAAACCCGAGCGCGCCCATCTCGTTCATGATGTCGCGATCGAAATGCTCGTTCCGATTGGCCTCGATCACGCGCGGAAGCAGCTTTTCCTGGCAATAGGCGCGAGCGCTGTCGCGCACCATCCGCTCATCCTCGCTCAGCTCGTCTTCGAACAAAAGCGGATCGGCCCAGTCAAATCGAGCCTCGGGCGTCGCCGCCGGGCTCGCGAGGGCGGAGCGCGGGGCGAGCGTAGCGTTGCCTTCCATGGGGAACCTCGGCGGCTGCTATCGGAGCAGCATCCAGTATACTGCGCCGGCCGCCGCCTGCGGCCTCGATCAACTCGAGCCGGAGCGGGACGACACCGCGGCCGCCCCCCCGACAGCCGGACGGCAGAGCGCGAGGCGGCGCGCTGACGCTATTTCTTGGCTGCAGCCGGTTGGCGGCCGGAGCCGCGGCCGAGCCCGATCTTTTTGGCAAAAGCGGAACGCTGCTCGGCGTAGTTCGGGGCTACCATCGGATAATCAGGTGCCAACCCCCAGCGGGCGCGGTATTCGTCCGGCGTCAAATTGTATGTCGAACGCAGATGCCGCTTCAGCATCTTCAATTTCTTGCCGTCTTCGAGGCAAATCAAATAATCGGGGGTGATCGATTTGCGGATCGGGACCGCCGGCTTTGCCGGCTCGGGCGCCGGTTCGGCGACCGGCTCCTCCAGCCCTTTCAAGGAGCGATAGACGGCGTTGATGACGTCGCCCAGCTGCGCCGTCGGCAACGTATTGTTGCTGACATAGGCGGCCACCACGTCTGCCGTCATCCGCAACAACTCATCTTCCGCCAATTTTGACGCCGCTGTTTCTGCCATCTTTCGCCCCGAATAAGCCAGAATGTGCACGCTGATGCCGATAATTGCCGCACGAATAACTTGTGTCAACGGAAACCTATGAGAGAGCACAGTAATTGTGATTTCCGGGCCGAGCCAACGACTTGAGGAACCTGTGTACGGCTCGCGAACTCCCTGTTGTCGCGCGTCGCGGCCGGCTCGCCGCCAGTCCTCCGACAATAGAGAACTGGTGTTTTTGATCGTCGTCGCGCCAAGAGAGGCCCGCGGCGTTGCAGGGCTATCCCGCTGCGCGCTGATTCGCGCGATTTATGGTAGGCGGTTGGCAGGGTGCATCGAAATATGGTAGGCTTGCTGCCTCGGTTCATTTACCGCCGCCGCCGGTCGGATCGCGTGAGCGCCGTGCCGACTGGCTGTGCTTCTCATCGACGGATCCGTCTATGGTCTCAACTCCCCAATCGTCCGGCGCAGCGATGGCCGGCAGCGCCGGTTCCGACCCGCTGGCGGCGAGCGATCCGGAGCTCGCGGCAGCGATCGGCTGCGAAATCGAGCGCCAGCAATCGCAGATCGAATTGATCGCCAGCGAGAACTTCGTGTCGCGCGCGGTGCTCGAGGCGCAGGGCTCGGTGCTGACCAACAAATACGCCGAAGGCTATCCCGGCCGGCGCTATTATGGCGGCTGCGAATTCGTGGACATCGTTGAACAGTTGGCGATCGACCGCGCCAAGCGTTTGTTCGATTGCGCATTCGTCAATGTGCAGCCGCATTCGGGGGCGCAGGCGAACCAAGCCGTCCTTCTGGCGTTGCTGAGGCCGGGCGACACGATCCTCGGGATGTCGCTCGCGGCCGGCGGACATCTGACCCATGGCGCGCGGCCGAACCTGTCCGGCAAATGGTTCAATGCCGTCGGCTATGGCGTTCGCCGCGAGGATGCGCGCATCGATTTCGACGAGGTCGAGCGTTTGGCGCGGACCCATCGCCCGAAATTGATCATCGCCGGCGGCAGCGCCTATCCGCGCATTATCGACTTCGCCCGCTTTCGCGCGATCGCCGACGAGGCCGGCGCTTATCTGATGGTCGACATGGCGCATTTCGCCGGGCTGGTCGCCGGCGGCGTGCATCCGAGCCCGCTACCCTACGCGCATGTCGTCACGACGACCACCCACAAGACCCTGCGCGGGCCGCGCGGCGGCATGATCCTCGCCGAGCACGAGGAAATCGGCCGGAAAATCAACGCCGCCGTCTTTCCTGGCCTGCAAGGCGGCCCGCTAATGCATGTGATCGCGGCCAAGGCGGCAGCGTTCGGCGAGGCCTTGCGGCCTTCCTTTGCCGATTACGCCGCTGCGGTCGTCGAAAACGCCCGGATTCTCGCCGAGACCCTGGCGCAGGCC
>DATKHX010000120.1:0-11969 GCA_035510075.1 Allostellaceae bacterium | reverse complement strand
CTCGCCGTCGTCGGCGACACCGCGGCCGAGGCGCGCGACAAGCGCGCCCTGCTCGACAGCCTCGTCCACCCCGACAGCGGCCTCGCCTCATTGTCGATCGCGCTCGGCCACGACGCCTCGAACTTCGATCTCGACAGGCCGTTGCCCGACATCCCCGAATCGAACGCCAGCAAGAGCGGCCGCCAGCGGGTCGTCGACCGCGCCCGGCGCGACAATCTCTCGGTGCGCGACCTCGCCCGCATTGCCGGCAGCTATGGCGGCCTCGCTTTGGTCGGGACACCCGCGATGATCGCCGACCAGATGGAGGAATGGCTCGATAGCCGCGCCTGCGACGGGTTCAACATCATGTTCCCCTATGTGCCGGGCGGCCTCGACGACTTTGTCGACCGCGTCGTCCCCGAATTGCAGCGCCGCGGCCTCTTCCGTCGCGAATACGAAGGCCGCACCCTGCGCGAAAACCTCGGTCTTCCCCGCCCCGAAAACCGCTTTTTCGAGAAACGCGGGTTCTGACCGGTCGATGTCGGTTTTTCGATCGCGATGCGATGCCGCGGCCTCGCTTCGTCGGGCGGCTTGAACCCCTCGCCAGCGCTTTCCGGACGCATGCGAAGCGGCGCCGGTCTCCCGGCTAACCGCGCGGCCCGACGAGCGGATCGGGCCGAGATGGGTTCAGCGCCGCGAAGTCCAACGCCTGCCAACCGTCGATCTCGACCTTGCCGCCGATGATCCGGGTCCGACCCTCGGCAATAAGCCGAACGGCGAGCGGATATAGCCTGTGCTCGACGACGAGGATGCGCGCCGCCAGCCGGCTCTCGTCATCCGCGGGATGCACCGGCACGACCGCCTGGGCGATGATCGGGCCGCAATCCGTCTCGGGGCGCACGAAATGCACCGTGCAGCCGGCAAAGCGCACGCCCGCCGCGAGCGCCTGGCGCTGTGCGTGGAGGCCGGGGAAAGCGGGCAGCAGCGAGGGATGGATGTTGATCATGCGGTCGCGCCACGCCTCGACAAAACCGGTGTCGAGAAGCCGCATGAAGCCCGCGAGACAGACAAGCTCGACGCCGGCGGCTCGCAATTGCGCACCGGCTGTCGCGGCAAACTCGCCGCGGCTACGATGCGGGACAGCCACCGCGGGGACGCGGGCCGCCGCCGCCCTCGTCAGACCGGCAGCATCCGCCCGATTGCTGATGACGAGCGCGATTTCGGCGGGGTAGCCGGGGTCGGCGCAGGCCTCGATCAGCGCCTGCAAATTCGACCCCCGTCCCGAGATCAAAACGCCGAGCCGCATCGCCGCCCTCCCGGTCAGCCGGAAAACCGCGGCGCCCGGCCAACAGCCCGCTGGCAATGGCGCCTTCGCGAAAACTGCGCTATGACGCCGATCCATCGGGCAAATGCCGAAAATATGAGATCGGAGGCGGTTTGCAATGACCCTGCCGCTGGTGTCCGCGATCGCCGGAGGGCGGGCGGGCCGCCGCGTTGCCGGTGCCGGTCTGCTGTTGCTGATCCTGGTGTTGTGGTTCGGGTCCGCCTTGGCCGATGATCAACCGGACCCCTTTTCGGCAACGGTCAAGGTCGATGCCACCGCCGAGAGTGCCGCCGCGGCGCGCACCAGCGCACGAGCCGACGGGCAGCGTCGCGCGCTCGACGACGTGATCCAACGGCTGACAGGTTCGCCTGATTTGTCGAAGCTGCCAAAGCTCGAGGACCACACGATCACCGACATGGTCGACAGCTTCGAGGTGACGAACGAGAAGATGTCGAAGGTGCGCTACCTGGCCGACTATACCTTTCACTTTCGCCGATCCCGGATCCGGCAGCTGCTGCGCAGCGCCGGCATTGCATTTTCCGAGAATCCGGAAAAGCCGGTCGTCGTCATCCCGGTTTTGCAGGATGGCGACAAGCTCGTCCTCTGGGATGATCCAAACCCTTGGCGCGAGGCCTGGGGCCAGGCTCCCGCCTCGTCCGGCCCGGCCAAGCTCAGCCTGCCGCTCGGCGGCGTCGGCGATCTGACCGCCATCGACGCCGAGCAGGCACGATCGGGGGATGCCCAGGCGTTGAGCGACATCGCCCAGCGCAATGGCGGCGACGAAACGCTCGTGGCCTTCGCCACGGAGCGCCGTCAGGGCGGCGGGGTTGCCGGGCTCGATCTCAGCATCAAGCGCTATCGCCTCGGGCAACCGAGCGACAGCCGCACCGATCACATCGATGCCCATCCGGGCGAGAGCGACAGTGATTTCTTCAAACGGGCGGTGGACGTCGTCATAGCCGACATCGAGCACGGGGGACCGCCCACGCGCGACAAGGAAGCCAGCCTCGCCGCCACCGTGCCGATCGCCAATCTTGGCGATTGGGTCGCGCTGCGGCGGAGGTTGGCCGCGGTGCCGGGCATCCGCAAGGTCGACCTCCTTTCCCTGAGCCGGCAGGAAGCGAAAGTAGAAATCAAATATGTCGGCAGCCCCGACCTGCTGAAATCCAGCCTTGCCCAAGCTGATCTCGATCTCGACGGCGCCGAGCCCGACTGGCGCCTGGTGCCCGCCGGCGCCGCGACCCAAAACTGAGCGCCGCTCCTTGGCGATGCCGCAGATAGGTTCGCACCTTGCTTACGAGCGCGTTCGGCTCAACCTGCCCAACCTGATCTCGCTGGGGCGGTTGCTGCTGGTGCCGCTGGCGATCTGGCTGATCCTCGGCGGACGGTACGGAGCTGCATTCTGGGTATTTATCGTCGCCGGGGTCTCCGACGCGCTCGACGGCTTCATCGCCAAGCGTTTCGACCGGCGCACGCGGCTTGGCGCCTTGCTCGACCCGGTTGCCGACAAGGCGCTTTTGGTCAGTGTCTACGTAACCTTGGGCTTGGCTCACCAGCTGTGGACGTCGCTCGTCATTCTCGTCGTCTTCCGCGACGTGATGATCGTCGGCGGTTTTCTGCTGATCCAGGCTTTCGCGGTGCCAAAGCACTACGACCCGCTCTACATCAGCAAGATCAACACCGGCCTCCAGATTGCGCTGGTCGCATTCGTTCTGGCACGACTGGGTCTCGCCGCCGCCTCTGGCCGGATCGACATCGGGCTGAGCTGTGCGGTGATCGCGACCACGGTGCTTTCGGGTCTCTCTTATCTGATCCGGTGGGCGCGCATCCTCGCGCGCTCGGAGCAGGCGTGGTGACGCCGTGTCAGCATCACCCGCTTGGCGATGGCCCGCAAGGGGCGGCCCCGCGGCGGCGCAAGGTCGAGGCATGAAGCAGCTTGTCTTCGACCTGCCACGGGGCCAAGCCTTCGGGCGTGGGGATTTCTTTGTTTCGGACAGCAACGCCGCAGCGGTGCGTTGGATCGAGCGCTGGCCCGAATGGCCGTCTCCGGTCTTGGTGCTGTATGGGCCGCGAGGCGCCGGCAAGACCCACCTCGCCCATTTGTGGTGCAAACGGGCCGCGGCTATCTTGGTCGAGGGTGCGACGCTCGACGAAGCCGGCCTTGCGCAAATCATTCAGCGCCGCAGCCCGAGAATCGCGGTCGACGCCGCCGACCACGCTCCCGAAGCACTCCTCCTGCACCTTTATAATGCCGCTCTGGAGGCGGGCGGCAGCCTGTTGGTGAATGCTCGTCAAGCCCAGGGAGCCTGGCGGCCGGCGCTCGCCGATCTTGGTTCGCGACTGCGCGCCGCGCCTGCGGCCGAAATCGAGCCGCCCGACGACTCGCTCCTCGGCGCGGTTCTGGCCAAGCACTTCGCCGACCGGCAAGTGCGGGTCGCGCGCGAGGTCGTCGCCTACCTCGTCAGCCGCATGGAACGCTCGCTCGCCGCGGCCGGCGAGATCGCCGCCGCCTTGGACCGGGCGGCGTTGAGCCGGAGCGGGGCGATAACGATCCCGCTGGCAAATCGAGTCCTCGCCGCGCGCGTCGATCACCTCGCGTCGCCGGACAGCGATGCAGGGGTCGTGTAATCGACCAGCCGATGCCGTAAGCCCGCGATCCCCGACCACCGACCCGCAACCTCGAAGCTGGCGCGGGCGCCGGTCGGAAATTTGTCGGCCGCCAACCCGCGCGAGCGCGACGAGTCCGGCTCGGCGAGCGCCACCGCCAAGTCGCGTAGACCCGGATTATGGCCGATCAGCAGCACATTGCCGCAGCTCTCGTCGAGCTGTCGCAGCCGGTCGACCAGCTTGTCGCAGTCGGCGAGATAGAGAGAGTCCTCGACAAGACAGGGCGGTCGCGCCGGAAACTTAGCGATCGCCAATTCGAGGGTTTGGCGGCTGCGCGCCGCGCTCGAGCACAACACCAGATCGATGGCTTCGACGGCGCCGGGCAGATGCGCGCCGATCAACCGCGCCGCCTCGCGGCCGCGTTTGTTCAGCGGCCGCTCATGATCCTCGACATCGTCTTTCCAGCTCGATTTCGCGTGGCGCAGCAGGTGCAGCATGTGCATCCGCGGTCCTCCTCCTGAGCGCGGTCTTCCGCATTCGTGTTGCCGCAGGGACATGACAGGCGCACATCCCAACAGTAAGATCATAAGATGGGTTGCTTCAGCTTTGCGGGGAGATTGGCGTGAGCATCAGCACGCAGCCAGCGGAAAGCCTTGCCATCGCCCCCCATTCCACGGCTCGCTTCATCAATCGCGAGCTTTCCTGGCTCGCCTTCAACGAGCGGGTTCTCGCCGAGGCCGACAATCAGCGCCATCCGCTGCTCGAACGGCTGCGCTTTTTATCGATCTCGGCGAACAATCTCGACGAATTTTTCATGGTGCGGGTGGCCGGGCTCAAAGGCCAATTTCTCGCCGGCATCAAGACGGCGAGCCAGGACGGCTTGACGCCAGGACAGCAAATCGACGCGATTCGCCTGCGCATCGGCAAGCTGATGGCTGATCAGCAGGTCACCTGGCTGGCGCTACGGCGGCTGCTCGACGAAGCGGGCGTGTTGGTCGTCGAGCCGGACGGCCTCCACCCGAGCGATCGGGCCTGGCTCGAGAGCCAATTCATGGCGGACGTCTTTCCGGTGCTGACGCCACTGGCGATCGATCCCGCGCATCCATTCCCCTTTATCGCCAACCGCGGGTTCGGCTTGGTCCTCGAGCTCGAAAGGGTCAGTGACGGCGAGCGTCTGCAGGCGCTGACCTTGATCCCGCCCTCGATCAACCGTTTTATCCGCCTGCCCGGCGCTTCCATCCGGTTCCTGCCGATCGAGCAGATGATCGCCCTATTTCTCGATCATCTGTTTCCGGGTTTCGCAGTCGTCGCCCAAGGGGTGTTCCGGGTTCTGCGCGACAGCGAGGTCGAGCTCGAAGAGGAGGCCGAGGATCTCGTCCGCCATTTCGAGACGGCGTTGAAGCGCCGCCGCCGCGGCCACGTGATCCTGCTCGCTGTCGATGCGACGATGCCACAGGATTTGCGCCGATTTCTGATGGAAAAACTGGATGCCGCTGGCGGCGACGTTTTTGCGACAGACGGGATTCTCGGCCTCAACGACACCGAGCAGCTGATCATCGACGAACGCCCCGATCTGGTCTTCACACCCTACAACGCCCGCTTCCCGGAGCGCATCCGCGATTTCGGCGGGGATTGCTTTGCCGCGATCCGGCAAAAGGACATCATCGTCCACCATCCCTATGAAAGCTTCGACGTCGTCGTTCAATTCCTGCGGCAGGCGGCGCGCGATCCGGCGGTGGCGGCGATCAAGCAGACGCTCTATCGCACCAGCGACGACAGCCCGATCGTGAAGGCGCTCGCCGAGGCCGCCGAGGCCGGCAAATCGGTCACCGCCATGATCGAGCTCAAGGCACGCTTTGACGAGGAAGCGAACATTCGCTGGGCCCGCGATCTCGAACGCGCCGGCGTCCAGGTCGTCTACGGGTTTTTGAAGCTGAAAACCCACGCCAAGGTTTCGCTCGTCGTCCGTCGCGAAGGCGGCCAGCTATGCTCCTATGTCCACTACGGGACCGGCAACTATCATCCCTATACAGCCAAGGTTTATACGGACCTGTCGTTTTTTACATGTGATCCGGCGCTGTGCCGCGACGCCGCGCGACTGTTCAACTTTATGACGGGATATGCGACGCCCGCCGGGCTCGAAAAGATCTGGATTGCACCGATCAACCTGCGCGCGCGGCTGTTCGAATTGATCGAAGCCGAGATCGCCAACGCGCAAAAGGGGAAGCCGGCGCAGATCTGGGCCAAGATGAATGCACTGGTCGACCCGGCGATCATCGATCTTCTCTATCGCGCCTCGCAGGCCGGCGTCAGCATCGATCTGGTCGTGCGCGGCATCTGCTGCCTGCGTCCGGGCGTGTCGGGCCTCTCGGAAAACATTCGGGTCAAGAGCATAATCGGCCGCTTTCTCGAGCACGGGCGCATCGTCTGCTTTGGCAATGGCAATAAGCTGCCTTCGGATCGCGCCGCGGTCTTCATCAGCTCCGCCGATTGGATGCCGCGGAACTTCGACGGGCGCGTCGAGGCGCTGATTCCAATCGAAAACCCGACTGTCCATCGTCAAGTGCTGGACGAGATCATGGTAGCCAATCTGCGTGACACGCTGCAGAGCTGGAGCCTGTCGCCGGAAGGTATCTATCGTCGAGTGCCGGCTGAGGAGGAGCCGTTCTCCGCCCACACTTATTTCATGACGAATCCCAGCCTGTCCGGTCGCGGCAAGGCGCCGAGGCGGGTTCAGCCGAAGCTGGTCGTCGGCTGAGCCTTGCCGATGCCCGACCGGCACCCGAAATCAGCCCTTGGCCGCATCGGCATCATCGATCTGGGCTCGAACTCGCTCCGACTCGCCGTTTTCGACCGGCACGGGGCGGCCCTGTTTCCGCTGCTCAACGAAAAGGTCATGTGCGGGCTCGCCCGCGGTCTGTCGACGACGGGTCGGCTGAACCGCGAAGGCAAGGCGCTAGCGCTCGTCAATCTGCGCCGCTTTGTCGCGCTGGCGCAGGCGATCGGGGTGGATGAGCCTGCGGTGCTGGCCACCGCTGCGGTGCGCGACGCCAGCGACGGCCGAGCCTTTGCCGACAAGGTCGCGCGCGAATGCAACGTGCCGGTCGCGGTGATCGACGGCGCCGAGGAGGCGAGGTTGTCAGCCGCCGGGGTGCTCGCCGGCATCCCGGAGGCGGACGGCATCGTCGGCGACCTCGGTGGCGGCAGCGTCGAGCTGGTGCGAATCGGGCCGCGCATCGCCGGCGACGGCGCGAGGATACGTCGTGGGATCAGCTTGCCGCTCGGCCCCTTGCGTCTGGCCGAGCTCGACGGCAACGCCAAAGCCGTCGCCGAAGCGATCGACCGGGTGCTGGCGCCGGCGCCAGCGATGCGCGCCGAGCCCGGGCAGAGCCTCTACCTGGTCGGCGGCGCCGCCCGCGCGATTGCCCGGCTGCATATGGAGCACACGCATTACCCGCTTCACATCATCCATCACTACACGATTGCGCGCAGCGAGGCCGAGGCGTTCTTTGACATCATCGGCCGGCTGTCGCGCAAGTCGCTCGAACGCATCACGACGATTTCGCGCAAGCGTCTCGAAGTGGTGCCCCTGGCGGCCCTGATCCTGCGTCGGCTGATCGCCGCGATCGCCCCGCAACGGGTGGTGTTCTCTGCTTATGGGCTGCGCGAAGGCTATGCCTCGGGACCAGCCCCCCCGGCGGGGCGCCATCCCGATCCGCTGATCGCCGCCTGCATCAAGGTCTCCCAGACCGAGAGCCGCTTCCCGCCGGAAGGCGACCGACTGCTCGGATGGACGGCGCCGCTGTTTCCGAATTTGTCGGAGCGGGCGCGGCGCCTGCATCAGGCTGCTTGTTGGCTCGGCGACTTCGCCTGGCTCGAGCATCCCGACTATCGCGCCCAGGAGGCCTTCACCCGCAGCCTGAGGCTGCCCTATGCCGCGATCACCCATCCCGAAAGGGTGTTCGTCGCGTCGGTCCTGCATACCCGCTATGGCGGAGGCGCCGACGACCCGGTCCGGGAGCCGACGCGGGCGCTGCTCGATGCCCAGGCGGTTGGCCAGGTGCGCACCCTCGGGTTGGCGCTCCGCCTCGCCTACGCGTTGACTGGGGGCCGGATCGATTTGCTGGCGCAAACCTGGCTCGGCCGCGATCGCGGGACCTTGGTTCTCGATGTCCCGGCGACAGATGGGCTGTTCGCCGGCGAGACCGTGCAGCGCCGGCTCGATGCCCTCGCCCGGTCGATCGGCGCCGCCGCGGTGGTGCGGCGCCGCGAGCCGCGTCGCCTTGCCGGCGATTAGATCGGCAAGCCGCTGGCTATATTTCCGCAGACGACCCTATTGTCCTATTCTGACCGATCGTGGTCGTTTGGGAGAAGGCTCACGCCGACCCGATGAGTGAAGGCAACGGGGTCGATATCGCGGCCGTCTACCAGCTGCTCACCGAGGTGGCGCGCACCGTCGCCGGGCACGACCGCAAGCTCGACGCGCAGGATCGCAAGCTCGACGCACAGGATCGCAAGCTCAACGAAATCATTGTCGTCGTCAATGGCCACACCGCCAAGCTCGACGAATTAGCCGCGGTCGTAAACCGCCACGACCTCCGGCTTCAAGATTTGACGACCGATGTCGCCAGCTTGCGCGAGACCTTGACCCATTACCACGCGACAGTCCTCGGCCACGGCGTCCTCTACAGCGAGCTCGAGGAGCGAGTACGCCGTATCGAGCGGCATTTGCGGCTGGAACCGGCCCAAAATTGAAGGCGCGGCCCAGTGCCGCCCGGTTATTGCCGTGCCGGCTCGACCAAGACGATGCGGTTATTGTGCACCGTCAGCGCGAGGCGGCCATGCTTCAGCGCCAGCGCATCCTTGCCGAAGATTTCATAGCGCCACCCCGATAACGCCGGCACGGCCGCCTCGTCGTCGACTGCGATTGCTTCGAGATCGTCGGCGGATGTGACCAGCTTCTGCGCCACCTGGTGCTCCTCGCAGCGATGCTTCAACAGAACCCGCAGCAACTCGAGCAACGGGCCGAGCCCGGGCGGGGTCTCGGTTCGTGCCGTCGGCGTTGCGATCGATCCCGCCGCAGCGAGCCCGCGCCGTATCGCGTCGAGAATCTCACCTCCGAGCTTGCCCTCGGCCACTCCCTTGCCGAGGCTGCGGGCGCGCGCCAACTCCTCGATCGTCTTCGGGATATGAGAAGCGAATTCGAGCACCGCTTCGTCCTTGACGATGCGGCCCCGCGGCACGTTGCGCTGCTGTGCCGCGGCCTCGCGCCAAGCCGCAACCTCGCGCAGCACGCCGAAAAAGCGCGGCTCGACCCGGCCGCGGAGCCGAAAGCGCCGCCACGCTTCGGCAGGATCGCTGCGGTAGAGCGCCGGATCGACGAGAGCCGCCATCTCTTCGGCGAACCAACCCGCCCGGCCATTCTCGGCGAGCTGCTGCTGCAATCGTTGGTAGACCGTGCGCAAATGCACGACATCCTCGAGCGCGTAGCGGATTTGCCGCTCGGTCAACGGCCGCCGCGCCCAATCGGTAAACCGCGAGGATTTGTCGAGCGAAGCGTGGGCAAGCTTGCCGACTAAGGTCTCATAGCTCGCGGCGTCGCCAAAGCCGCACACCATCGCTGCGATTTGCGTGTCGAACAGGGGCGCCGGCACCGCGCCCATCAGGTTGTAGAAGATTTCGACATCCTGGCGCGCCGCATGAAACACCTTCAAAATGCGCTCATCTGCCATCAGCGCCAGCAGCGGCGCCAAATCGATCCCGGGCGCCAAGGCATCGACCGCCGCCGCCTCCTCGGGGCCGGCCACCTGCGCCAGGCACAGGATCGGCCAATAGGTGCGCTCGCGCATAAACTCGGTATCGACGGCGACAAAATCGGCGCCCTGCTGTCGGGCGCAGAACTCCGCCAGAGCCTGGCTGTCGGTTATGATATTCATCGCGGAGGCTATATCTCGAAAACCGCACGGCGGAAACCGGCCCGCAGATCCTTCCGACTATTTGAGCCGTGCTGCGGTGGAGGTCCCCTCGGTCGAACCGCGCGCTTTTGGCGTGATACAAAGTCAGGCGCTGCGCCCGCCCCGCCGAAGGCACGGGTTGGCCCGGCGCACTATGACAACGAGGCTGGCTGCCGGCGTCGATCCGGCGCCGGTCTGCTGCCTATCGGCAACAGGTTCAGCCGCGCCGCCAATACCCGGCTGATCGGCCGATGAAACGATCGCCCGACGCAATCGGGGATGAGGCGGGCCGCCGACGCCTAGCATGGTGAACGCGCCGCTCTGCGGCGCCAGCCCGGCACTGCCGCAGGGGGTTTGCAAAAAGCGATGCATTCTTTCGCTGCGATTGTGCTGCGGGTGCAAGGCGGCCGCGACTGGTGGCGGGACAACCGCGCCTCCCTCGCCCTGCCGGCGGCGATCGGGGCGGTGGCCCTGCTGCTGCGCTTATATGGCCTCGGGGACAAGCCGTTCTGGCTCGACGAAGTCGCCAGCCTACGCCGGGCGACGGCGACCGTCCCCGATCTCGTCGCCGATTCGCTGCACAACAATCACTATCCGACCTATTTCCTGCTGCTGTGGCTGGTCGCCAAGCTCGGCACCTCGCAGTGGCTGCTGCGGCTGCCCTCGGCGGTGTTCGGAGCCGGCGCCGCTGCGCTGACTTGCGCGGTCGGGCGCAAGGTCGCAGATGCCCGTGCCGGCGCGGTCGCCGGGTTGCTGATGGCATTCTCGCCATTCGCTGTTCAGTTTGGGCAGGAGGCGCGCTCCTACACGCTGGTGTCGTGTCTGATTTTGACGGCTCTGTGGGGGCTCGTGCGGCTGGCGCAGCAGCCGGCGGCCGCCGCAATTCCGCTGCACCGCGAGGGCGCCCTGCGCGGCGCCTGGCTCGCCTATGGCCTCGGCACGGCGGCGGCACTCGACGTGCTCAATGTCGCGATCCCCTGGCTCGTCGCCGCCAATCTCGGCGCGATCGTCGTCGCCCGTGCCGCCGGCGACCGCAAGCGCGGGTTTTGGCGAAATTGGGGCACGGCCCAACTCGCTATTCTCGCGGCTTGGTTGCCATTGGCGGCTGCCATGTACACCGCGAGCAAGGGGGCGGTGCTCGAGGGCGTCGGCTGGGCGCCGGCCGCCACCACGAGGACGACTTGGTGGATTCTCGCAGCGGTCTACCTGCTGCGCATCTCCAATTTCATCACGCTGGACTTGGCGCCGGTCGTGGTGCCGGGGCTCTCTTATGCGGTCATAGGGCTGGCCGCTCTCGGTGCCTGGCGCATGCGTCTACGGCCGACAGTGGGGGCCATGCTCGCCTGCACGGCCCTGGCACTGCCGCTCGGGCTGTGCCTCGTCTCGCTGTTTGTGCCGGTGCTGGTGCCGCGCTATTTCGCTTGGGGCGCCGCGCCGTTCTTCATTTTCGTGGGCGCCGGCCTCAGCGGTTTGTCGGGGCCGCGCTTTGCCGCGGCGGCGGCCGGCTTGGGCGCGATTTGCTTAGTCAACCTGACCCCCTATTACCGCTACGAAACCAAGCCCCGTTGGGATTTGGTGGCGGCCAAGCTCGCCGTGATGGCCCAGCCGGGGGATGTGGTGGTCGTCGACAGTTATTACGCCTATTCGCTGCTTTCGGTATTTGCCGCCCGCGCCGGCCTCGACGATCGTCGGGTGGCGCTGACCTGGCAGTTGCCGGAGGCGGCCGCGATCCTGCCGGGCCACAATCTCTGGGCCGTTTACGGGCGTACCGGGCAGGCGGCAAAAAAACAATCGGCTGAAGAATTTCTCGGCACCCTCGCCCCGCTGGGCCATCCGGTCGTCGAGCATTCGGTTGGGCGGTATATCGTATTGTGGAGGCTTGCCGAGCGCGAGGCCGCCGCGCAAGCGCCGCGGCGAGCGCGCCTCGAGGCGTGGGCCTACGAGGGGCCGCGGCCGTAGGGTCGGAGCGGCTCAAAACCCCGAGACCGACGATCGAGAGGCCAGCACTTGACTTCGGCGGCGGCAACTGGCGGGATCGCCGTCTTGGATCTTGGAGGAGGGTCGGATGGCGCGGGCAAACCGGGTGCGGGAATTGTGGCAGGCGG
>DATKHX010000119.1:0-5451 GCA_035510075.1 Allostellaceae bacterium | reverse complement strand
GTTCGACCGGCGAGCCGTGGCCTGCGTCAATTTCGTCGTGCAGGCGATCGGGATGGCGATCCTGGCGACGGCGGCCGCGCCCGCGACGCTCTATCTGGGCTGCCTGCTGTTCGGCCTCGGCCTCGGCAACACAACCTCGCTGCCCGGCCTCATCGTGCAACAGGAGTTTCCAAGCCGACACTTCGCCCACATCGTGAGCCTGGTCGTCGCGATCAACCAGTTCAGCTTTGCCTTCGGGCCAACCTTGCTCGCCCAATTGCAGCACTGGCGCGGCAGCTACGCCACGGCACTCCTCGTGTGCCTCGCGATGCAGGCAATTGCGGCAGTCGTCGTGATCTTGCCGGCCCTGGCGCGCTTCCGGCAAGCGCGCGGCGTCCGTGTCGATTAGTGCCCGATCGGCAAACTGCTATTAACTTCGGGAAGGCCAGATAACACGGAGCGGGCTCGAATACCCGTTGGTCGGGATCTGCTTTGTCAAAAACCAACGCCCCGTCATTGCCGCAGGTGACAATATTGCCGTCCCAAACTGTAGAGGCTCCATTGTTGCCCTCATCAATCCAGCGGCCATGCGCGTCGCAGGTTGGTCAGGATCGAAATCGGCCTTGATGAACGGCGCGACAAGTGCCAGCTGCTTTAATTGCTCGTCGGCAAGCCCATTCGTTAGGACGACGACGCAATCCGGCCCGAGCTAGCCCGCGCGTGGTCGTCCCGATTGGATGCAAACCAGCCTCCACATTTGAACCCAGCTTTATGGGATAATCTCAAGAGAGAGCCGATCGGCAAAGGGCGTGCGTCCGTCCGTAGAGAGGCCGGATCACGCCGCTGGGTGGGTGCGGCGGGGCGGGGCGCGGCGGAAGGCTTCATGACGCAGCAAATAGAGGCCGGTCAGGGTCACGATCGCAGCGCCGATGGCGACCGCAATAGTCGGCACCTCGCCCCAGACCAGAAAGCCGAGGATCGAGCCCCAGATCAAAGCCATGTAGTTGAACGGGGACACGGCCGCCGCCGGCGCGTAGTAGAGCGCCTGGGTCGTCCAGTATTGCGAAACTCCGCCGATTAGGCCGATCGAGCAGAACAGCACGAAATCGATCGGGCCGGGCGTGGCCCAGTAAAACGGCAAGACCGGCAATGAGCCCAACGTCATGAACAATGCCGTGTAGAACACGATCGCGGCAGTCGACTCGGTGCGGGTCAGCCCGCGCACCGCAAGGGTCCCGAAGGCATTGCAAGCGGCGCACAGCAACGCGCAAACCATTCCCACCAAACTGCCGGCGCCGCTCGGCCGCGCCATCACCAGGACACCGACAAACCCGACCGAGACCGCGATCCAGCGTTCGCGACTGACGGGCTCCCTGAGGATCGGCCACGACAACGCGGTCAGAAACAGTGGTGCGGCAAAGCTCAACGCGATCGCATCCGCCAGGGGCAGCAGGTGAAAGGCAAAGAACGAGGCGACGTTCGACCCGCCCCAAATCGCGGCACGGCCGATTTGCGCCCCGAGCCGGTTGGTGCGCAACACCCTGACCCCGCCCGCGCGCATGACCAAGAGATAGGACGGCAGCAAGGCGATAGCGCTGCGGAAAAACACCAACATCGGGATCGGGTAGCGTTGCGCCAGCCATTTGCCGATCGCGTTCTGAAACGAGAACAGAAAGACCGACGCCATCATGTAGAGGATGCCGAGCCGAACGTCGTCGGCCCGCGACGCCGGAGCGGTCGCGCGAGCCATGGCCCTCAGAACTGGTCGGGATCGAACCCGAGCACGGTCGCCCCGCCGAGAGCGCCGACCAGGCAACCCTGCGCCCGTTCGAGGAAATGCTCAGCATAAAAGCGCGCGGTCGTGATCTTTGCGGCGAGAAAGGCAGCGTCGCCGCTTTTTGCCGCAAGGCGGCGCGAGGCCGCGAGCGCCTGGCGCGCCATCAGCCAGCCGGAAGAGACGATGCCGAGCATCTCGAGATAAGGCGCTGAGCCAGCCGCCGCCTCGGCCGCCGCTGTCTCCGCCAGGCATATGGTCGTAGTTTTGAGTGCCGTCACCGCGCGTTGCAGCGCCCGGCAGATTGCCGAGAGATCCGAATGGTCGGACCCGCGGGCCTGCTCCAGCGCCACTAAGGTCGCGTCGATGTCGTCGAACAGGGCAACCATCGCAGCCCCCCGATCGGGCAGGAGCTTGCGGCCGACGAGGTCATTCGCCTGGATGCCGTTGGTGCCCTCGTAGATCGGCGCGATCCGGGCGTCGCGCAAATGCTGCGCCGCGCCCGTTTCCTCGACATAGCCCATGCCGCCATGCACCTGGATCCCGGTCGAGGCGACGGCGACGCCCATATCGCTGCACAACGCCTTGACCACCGGGATCAAGAGATCGCCGCGGTGCCGGGCGCGGGCGCGCTCTACCGGGTCGGGATCGCGGCGGGCGTGGTCGATCGTCGCCGCGGCGTAAGTGGCGAGCGCGCGCATCGCCTCGGTCGCGGCGCGCATCGACAGCAGCATCCGCCGCACATCCGGGTGGTGGATGATCGGCAATGGCCCGGCATCGGCCGGGGCGCCGAGCGGGCGGCCCTGGATGCGGGTGCGGGCAAAGTCGCGGGCCTGCTGATAGGCGCGCTCGGCGATCGCCACACCCTGCACCCCGATATTGAGCCGAGCATTGTTCATCATCGTGAACATGTATTCGAGGCCGCGATTTTCCTCGCCGATGCGCCAGCCGATCGCGTCTTCGTAGGCCAGCACGCAGGTCGGCGAGGCGTGGATGCCGAGCTTGCGCTCGAGGCCGAGGGTGCGGATCTCGTTGCGCTGGCCCGGCCGGCCCTCGTCATCGGGCAGGAATTTCGGCACCAGGAACAGCGAGATGCCGCGGCTGCCGGGCGGCGCCTCCGGGGTGCGCGCCAGCACCGCGTGAACGATGTTGGGCGCCAGGTCGTGGTCGCCGTAGGTGATGAAGATCTTCTGGCCGGTGATGCGATAGTGCTCGCCCCGTTGCGGGTCGTGGGCCGGCACCGCGCGGGTGGTCAAGGCACCGAGGTCGGAGCCGGCCTGCGGCTCGGTCAAATTCATCGTGCCGGCCCATTCGCCGGAGACCAGCCGGGCGAGGTAGCGCTGCTTCTGCTCGTCGGTGCCGTAGGCCTGCAGCAATTCGATCGAGGCGAGCGTCAACAGCGGGCACAGCGCGAACGCCATGCACGCCGAATTCCACATCTCCAAAACCGGCGTGGCGAGCGCCAACGGCAGGCCTTGCCCGCCGTATTCCGGCCCGGCGGCGAGCCCGCCCCAGCCGGCATCGACATAGCGGGCATAAGCCTCGCGGAACCCCGGCGGGGTGCGCACCACACCGTTTTCGAGAACGCTGCCGATACGGTCGGCGGGCTGGTTCAGCGGCGCCAGCTCGGCTGCCGCGAACTTCGCCGCCTCGCCGAGGATCGCCTCGACGAGATCGGGCTCGGCCGCCGCGCACCCCGGCAGCGCCATGACGTCGTCGATACCGGCGACCTCTTCGAGCACAAAGCGCATTTCGGCAACCGGGGCGGTGTAGGTCATCGGAGGCTCTCCGCAGCTGTTCGCCGTTTGTGGGGTGTCGTGTTAGCCCAGGCCGCGTTGCCCACAATCGCTCCACTCTGTCGCCGACCGCCACCCTATGACGATTTGGCCGATCGGGCATGGTGGTAAAGAACATGGCGCCTTCGAGGGACTATCAGCTTCATTTTAGCCTTTAGCCGTCTCGGGCGCCTGCATCCGCTCGACCCGCAGCTCCTCGATTGTCAGTCTTCCGACCGACAGCTCGTCTACCCGGCCGCTGCGCAGCGTCGCTCGGCCGAGGGCGAGCCGTCCGATCGCCAACTTGCCGACGGCCACGGCACCCACCGCCAATGCCCCGAACGCCACCGCCCCCAAGGCCACCGCCCCCAATGCCAACGCCCCCAATGCCAACGCGCCGACCGCCACGGCCCCCTCGCGCGTCACCGGTGTGTCTCGCCGCCCAACCGGGGCGGGTGTGTTCCCGGGCGCCCGCGCCAAAGCCGTTTCATTTCCATTCATCGCGCCCTCCGCCGCTCGAAAGCGCCAGGTTAGCGCAGCTGTGGGATGGGTGAACGGGCAAATCCGATCGTCGGTTCTAGGGACATTTCGGATCAACGAAGGGAGGTCGGTTAATTCGGGTTGTATATTCCGAATGTTCGGGCATGGATTTGAGCATGGACGACACGTTAAGACTGGATCCGGATATCATTTGATTATTATCTTTCATCGCCCAACTTCTTGTAATGAGGGAAGGTCGCCTCTAATGGCCGGCTCCGACTTACGATCTCGCGCCATGTAATCAGCGAATTTCGAAACCGCGCCCCATAGTGTTTCCGTCCGCGCGCCAGAGACGGGGACGACCCCGTGCAACTGGTCCAAACGTTGGGGGCACATCGTTTCGATCCGCGGCCGGTCGGCCGGCTTGCGATATCTGACCAGCAGCAATACTGGAATGGGCGGGCCCTTTTCCCAGCACAGAGATGCTCGTCATGCAATCTTCTGAAACAGGCACACCGGTTTCGAGGATTTTCGCCCACTCGCTACGAGACCGACCAATCGAGGATTGGGAGCCGCTGTCGCATCATCTCGCCGCCGTCGGCGATCGCGCCGCGGAGTTTGCGGAAGCCTTCGGCTGGACAGAAGCTGCTCGGGTTGCAGGCCGGCTGCACGACATCGGCAAATGCTCCGCCGCCTTCCAGGCCTATATCCGCCGCGCACAGGAGAATGGCGAGCGCATCCGGGGGCCCGATCATTCCACCGCAGGGGCCCGTGTCGCGGCAGAAACTTATGGGACGCAACTCGGCCGGATGCTTGCCTTCGCCATTGCGGGTCATCATAGCGGCTTGGCCGATTTCGCCGATCTCGAGCGCCGGCTCAAGCCCGAACACGCGATCGAGCCGTATCCCGAATGGCAAGCCCATGCCGGCGCGCCGCCACCGCTTGCTGCGCTGCGCTACACGAAACAATTTCTTAAGAGCACCGATAAAGGATTCGAGAACGCTTTTCTGACGCGGATGCTGTTCTCCTGCCTGGTCGACGCCGACTTTCTCGAAACCGAGCGCTTTTACGCTGAAGCGAGAGGCGCGCCCGTCGCGCGGGGCGGCCATCCCGGTCTCGACACGCTGCGCGAGAGGCTGCGCGGCTGGATGGCCCAAATGCGCGCTGAGGCCGCCGCGACGCCACTCAACGCGCTGCGGGCCGAGGTTTTGGACAAGGCTGTCGAGCGCGCCGCCTCGCCGCCGGGCCTGTTCACGCTGACCGTGCCGACCGGGGGCGGCAAGACCCTGGCGTCGCTCTCCTTCGCGCTGGAGCACGCGGTCCGACACAGGCTGCGGCGGGTCGTCTACGTGATCCCGTTCACCTCGATCATCGAGCAGACCGCCGAAGTGTTCCGGCAGGCGCTGAACACCAGCGACGACGTTCTCGAGCACCATGCCAGCT
>DATKHX010000118.1:0-6769 GCA_035510075.1 Allostellaceae bacterium | reverse complement strand
ACGCCCTCCGCCCGGACGAGATGATTGGGGGCGCTGAAGGTCCTTCGTCGAGTGACCGAGCCGTTGTCGAATGGTCGCGCGGACGAGCGCTGGGGCTGCCTTTTAATGATGACGACAGGGAATGACTTTGGATCTTGGCTGATGATACAGCCCCCGCAAGATGGGGCCAGCGCTCCGCTTACCGTGTGCCCGATGTTGACAGCGATCGGGGTGATCCTCCCCATAGGGCACCGCGCGTTGCCAGAAGCCAGGTCCGGATTACGGCTATGGGATCGCCACATCGACGCGGTCAGGCTCGGCTTGTTATGCCCGGCGATTGCCAGCTTTAGGGCTGGGGAGTAGGTGAAAAATCCTGCCGCATGAATCGAGCCGTGATTTCGCCTGGCCAAGCGCAGACGGCCCAGACCATTCCCCGCCACGCTGGCGATATGCGGGCGCCATTCGATTTTCCGCTCTCTTGGTTGCTATGCGGTTGCTACGTGAGCCGTTGCTCTCTGATCTCGACCACTAAGTTACTGAAGACTCTGGAGCGGGCGAAGGGATTCGAACCCTCGACCCCAACCTTGGCAAGGTTGTGCTCTACCCCTGAGCTACGCCCGCGCTCCGCCGCGGCGCGGCCGCCGCGGTAATCAAGCCTCTATGATAGCGGTGCGTCGGGGGTTTGCAAGATCTGCGTCCACGGGCTTGCCGGCGTCGGCGGGGAGCGCCATGGTTCGGCCGTGGCGGCCGCACCCCTCACCCCTGACGAATTGTTCCGGCGCTTCGATGCGCTGGGTATCGCGCATCGCACGGCGGCCCATCCGCCGGTCTTCACGGTCGCCGAGGCGGCGGCGCTGCGCGGCAGCCTGCCGGGTGGTCATTGCAAGAGCCTGTTTCTCAAGGACAAAAAGGGCACTTTCTGGCTCGTGGTGATGCTCGAGGAGCGGCGCACCGATCTCAACAAGCTCGCCGCCCGCCTCGGTGCCGCGCGGTTTTCGTTCGGCAGAGCCAACGAACTTTACGCACTCTTGGGGGTGCGGCCGGGCAGCGTCACCCCGTTCGCGCTCGTCAACGACACCCGGCATCGCGTCATCCCGGTGCTCGACCGCGACATGTTGCGCCATGATCCGCTGAATTATCATCCGCTGACGAACGACCGCACCACCGCGATCTCGCCCGGCGACCTCCTGCGCTTCCTCGCCGCCTGTGGGCACCAGCCGCGGACCGTCGATCTCTCCGACATCGAACGCAGCCCCGCCGGTTGAGCGCGCGGCGATTGCACAGGCTCGCCGGCGAGCTTCACCGCGCGAGCGCTTGTCTTCGCCGCGCCATGCCGCCATGTTGTGGGGTAATTTCGCAAGAGGAGAGCGATGCCGAGCGAACCGTTGATCGGCGGCGCTGCTGCCACCCCAGCCCGAGACGTCACGACCGCCACCTTTATGGCCGAGGTCGTCGACGGCTCGTTCGAAACCCCGGTGATCGTCGACTTCTGGGCGCCCTGGTGCGGGCCGTGCCGGCAGCTCGGGCCGATCCTCGAAAAGACCGTGCGCGGCACCAATGGTGCCGTGCGCATGGTCAAGCTCAACATCGACGAGAACCCCGAGATCGCGCAGCAAATGCGCATCCAGTCGATCCCGGCGGTGTACGCGTTCAAGGACGGTCGGCCGATCGACGGCTTTGTCGGCGCCCAGCCGGAGAGCCAGGTCAAGCAGTTCGTGCAGCGCGTCAGCGGCGGCAAGGGCGGGCCCTCGCCGGTCGAGGAAGCGCTGGCGATGGCGAAGGAAGCGCTGCAGCAGGGCGACCACGGCAGCGCCGGCGCGGTCTTCTCGCAAGTCCTGCAGCGCGAGCCTGAGAACGTGGAAGCCCAGGCCGGTCTCGCCCGCGCTTTGATCGCCGGCGGCGATCTCGCCAAGGCGCGCCAGCTGCTCGACCGGGTGGCAAAGGAGAATGCCGGCAATGCCGAGATCACCACGGCGCGCGCCGCACTCGAGCTTGCCGAGCAGGCAAAAACCGCGATGGCGTCGGCCGGGAAATTGCGCGCCCGGCTTGCCGCGAACCCCGACGACCACGAGGCGCGGCTGGAGCTTGCCACCGCACTCTTCGGGACGGGCGACCGCGAGGCTGCGATCGAGGAATTGCTGAACCTCTACAAGCGCGACCGCGAATGGAACGAGCAGGCGGCGCGCAAGCAGCTCGTCAAGTTTTTCGAAGTCATGGGCGGCGCCGACCCGGTGACCTTGAGCGCGCGGCGGCGGTTGTCGGCCCTGATGTTTTCATAAGGGAGGACCCGATGAGCGAGCGGCCCGGCGCCACTGCATTGTGCGAAACCCTTCCGATCTTCCCGCTGGCGGGCGTCCTGTTGTTGCCGCGCGGGCAGCTTCCGCTCAACATCTTCGAGCCGCGCTATCTGGCGATGACGCGCGACGCGCTGGGGGGTGACCGGCTGATCGGCATGGTCCAGCCGAGCGACCCCAACCAGCCCCCGTCCGGCAACCCGCCGGTCTACCCGACCGGCTGCGCCGGCCGCATCACTTCTTTTTCCGAAACCGAGGACGGGCGGTACCTGATCACCCTGACCGGGCTCTGCCGCTTTCGCATTCGTGAGGAGCTGCCGTTGCACAGCGGTTACCGGCGGGTCGTGCCGCAATGGGACGAATTTGCCAGCGACCTCAGGAACCCGCGCCAGCCCGGTTTCGACCGCCAGCGGCTGATCCGCGGCTTGCGCTCCTATTTCGAGAGGCATCAGATCAAAGCCGAATGGGACGCGATCGCCGCGGTGCCGGGCGATCGCCTGGTCACGTCGATCGCGATGGTCTGCCCTTTCGAGCCCAGCGAAAAGCAGGCCCTGCTGGAGGCGGGCGATATCGACCAGCGCGCGGAGCTCTTGACCGCGATTGTCGAAATGGCGGTCATGAACCGCCCGAACGACGGCGGCGGCGCCCGCCACTGATCGGGCCCAAGGATCGGCAGGAGGGAAGGATGGAAGGGTCGTCGGAAATCGATTCGAAACTCCTCGAAATTCTGGTCTGCCCGCTGACCAAGGCGCCGTTGCGCTACGATCGCGGCGCCCAGGAGCTGATCAGCGAGGAGGCCGGACTTGCCTATCCGATCCGCGACGGCATCCCGATCATGCTCGTCGACGAGGCGCGCCCGCTGCGCGACGACGAAAAGCCGGCCAAGGCGTTGCCGTCATCCTGAGGGATTTGTCGTGAGCGCGGGCGGGACGACGCGCTGGCCGGTCGAGCTACGGCTAAAAAAGGCCGAAAAGCAGCTCGAAATCAGCTTCGACGACCGCAGCAGCTTTCGCCTGCCGGCCGAATATCTGCGGGTCGAAAGCCCCTCGGCCGAAGTGCAGGGCCACGGGCCGGGCCAAAGGACGCTGGTCGCGGGCCGCGCCCATGTCGGCATCATCGCTCTGGAGCCGGTTGGGAACTACGCCGTTCGCATTGTCTTCGACGATCTGCACGACACGGGCATCTATTCGTGGAGCTACCTCCACCAGCTCGGCATCGAGTACGAGCAACGCTGGCGCGCCTATGTCGACGGGCTGGCGGCGAACGGGCTGAGCCGCGAGCCGCAACATCCCTGAGGCGCAAATTCCGCCGGCGTCCGATACCCATCGTGACTCCTCGCCTCGTTGCAGAGGACCCGCGGGCCTGACCGCCGAGATCCGGGTCGCGCCGAAAAGCGTGCCCGCGACCGGGATTGCCTCATCGCTCGGAGCGAGCATCACAACGCTGCGAATGACTCCGTGCGCAACGGAGGGCGCCCACAACGGCAAGCAGCGAGCACGTTTGCCGTCGGGCATTTTCACAAAGCCGGCCTCAGGCTAGGCTTGAGCACCCCGAACCCGAACGCGGCAGGCCGCCATGCCCGATATTTCCCCCGATTTGGCAACACCGCAGCCGGTCCGGCTCAAGGATTACCGGCCGTCCGCATTTGTGATCGACACGGTCGATCTGACATTCGAGCTGGACGAGGCGCAAACCACGGTCAAATCGCGGCTCAGCATCCGGCGCAATCCGGCGGTCGCCGATCCGGCAGCGCCGCTGGAGCTCGATGGCGATGCGCTGGAGCTGGTGTCGTTGGCGATCGACGGCGAGCGGCTGGGCGCCAATCGCTACCGGCTGACATCCGAGGGCGGGCTGGTCATCGACGGCGTGCCGGAGGCCTTCACGCTCGATGTCGAAACCCGCATCAACCCGCAGAACAACACGGCACTCTCCGGTCTCTACGTGTCCGGCGGCAATTTCTGCACTCAATGCGAGCCGGAAGGCTTTCGCCGCATCACCTATTTCATCGACCGGCCGGATGTGACGGCGCGCTACACGACGACGATCGTCGCCGACAAAAGGCACTGCCCGGTGCTGCTGTCGAACGGCAATCCCTCCGGGTCGGGCGATGTCGAGAACGGCCGGCACTGGGCGAAATGGGTCGATCCGCATCCCAAACCGTCCTACCTGTTTGCGCTGGTCGCCGGCGATCTCGTCGCGGTGCGCGACCGGTTTACGACGAAATCCGGGCATCAGGTGGCGCTCGCGATCTGGGTGCGGCGCGGCGACGAGGACAAATGCGCTCACGCGATGGCGTCCTTGAAAAAGGCGATGCGCTGGGACGAGGAGGTGTTCGGCCTCGAATACGATCTCGATGTCTTCAACATCGTCGCGGTCAGCGACTTCAACATGGGGGCGATGGAGAACAAGGGCCTCAACATCTTCAACACCCGCTATGTGTTGGCGAAGCCCGAGACCGCGACCGACACCGACTACCAGAATATCGAGTCGGTGATCGCTCACGAATATTTCCATAACTGGACCGGCAATCGGGTCACCTGCCGCGACTGGTTCCAGTTGTCGCTGAAGGAAGGGCTGACGGTCTTTCGCGACCAGGAGTTTTCCGCCGACCAGGGCAGCCGCGCCGTGCGCCGCATCGGCGAGGTCCGCACCCTGCGCGCAATCCAGTTTCCCGAAGATGACGGGCCGCTCGCCCATCCGGTGCGGCCGGACAGCTATATCCGGATCGACAATTTCTACACGCCGACGGTCTACAACAAAGGCGCCGAATTGGTGCGGATGATCCACACGCTCGTCGGCAAGGACGGGTTCCGTCGGGGCATGGATCTCTACATCCGCCGCCACGACAACCAGGCGGCGACGATCGAGGATTTCGTCGCGGCGATGCAGGACGCCGGCGGCGTCGATCTCAGCCGGTTCAAGCCGTGGTACGCGCAGGCGGGCACGCCGGAAATTACGGTCAAGGACCGCTGGGACGAAGCGAGCCATTGCTACGAGCTCGATGTCGCGCAAAAGGTGCCGCCGACGCCGGGGCAGCCCAACAAATCGCCGATGCTGACGCCGCTGGCGATCGGGCTGTTGGGAGCGGATGGCAGCGAATTGCCGACCCGGCTCGAAGGCGAGACCGAGAGCCGCCAAGGAACGCGGGTGCTGGCGTTGTCGGCGGAGCGGGAGAGCTTCCGCTTTGTCGACTTAGCAACGGAGCCGGTGCCGTCACTGCTGCGCGGGTTTTCGGCGCCGGTCAAATTGAAGGGCGTGCCGCTCGACCGGCTCAAATTTCTGGCGGTGCACGATCCCGAGCCGTTCGCGCGCTGGGAGGCGGGGCAGGAGGTCGCCACCCGCGCCTTGCTCGACCGGGTCGCGGCACTGTGCCGCGGTGGGGCGCCGACGCCGCTCGATGCCGATATCGTCGCCGCGATAAAGCAGACCCTGGCCGCGGCGGCGCGCGACCCGGCCTTTGCCGCCGAGGCGCTGGCCCTGCCGAGCGAGGCGTTTCTCGCCGACCGGATGGCGGTCGTCGATGTCGATGCGGTGCACACCGCCCGCGAGTCCGCGCGCGCCGAAATCGGCCGGGCGCTCGCGGCGGAATTTGCGACCGCCTATCAGGACTTGGCCGGCCGTGGTCCCTACCTCATCGACGGCATGTCGATCGGCAGGCGAGCATTGCGCAACGCCAGCCTCGCCTATATCGCCGCCGCCGATCCGGAAAAAGGCGCGGCACTTGCCAAGGCGCAGTTCGACGCTGCCGCCAACATGACCGACGTGCTGGCGGCACTCGCGGTGCTGGCCGACCTCGACCGGCCGGAGCGCGCGACGGCGTTAGCGAGCTTCTTCGCGGTCTGGTCGCACGACCCGCTCGTCGTAGACAAATGGTTCAGCCTGCAGGCGCGCTCGTCACTGCCGGACACCGCGGCGCGGGTCCGAGCGCTCGCAGCACACCCGGCTTTCGAGCGCCGGAACCCGAACCGGGTGCGCGCCCTGGTCGGCGCCTTTGCTCAAGGCAATCAGGTGCGCTTTCACGATGCCAGCGGCGCCGGCTATGTCTTTCTCGCCGACGAGGTCATCGCGATCGACCCGAGCAACCCGACCACCGCGGCGCGCCTGGTGCAGCCGCTATGCGCCTGGCGCCGGCACCACCCGACGCGGCAGGCGCTGATGCAGCGCGAGCTCGAACGCGTCCTCGCCGTTCCCAACCTCAGCAAGAACACCCACGAGATGGTGTCCAAAAGCCTGGCCTAGTGTTTCGGACCCCTTCAGCAGATCCACTTGGTAACGGCGCGTAATGGTGCAGATCAAGAATCCCGCCAGGAAGACAAGAAAAGGGCATCGCGCCAAATTAGGCTAAGCTTAGCTTCGTTAGATAATCGAGGCATTGGGCGCGGTCGGGGGCGAAGTCGGCGGCTAGCCACCAATGCTCGACCGCGCCGAGAAGAGCGCCGACGCGCGGTCCGGGCGGAATGTCGAGCGCTGTTACGTCGTGTCCGGTCAGCGGAAAC
>DATKHX010000117.1:0-60056 GCA_035510075.1 Allostellaceae bacterium | reverse complement strand
GTCGGGGCGGTGCCGCGCCCAGCGCATCCGGGTAAACCCGACAGCGCGCAGGCAGGCGGCGATCGCCGCGAAGTCGTCGGGGCTCGGCCCCGTCGCCGCCAGCGCCTTCAGGGTCGCGACATCCTCGTCGCCGACGATGCCGAGCGCATATTTGAACGGCGCGCCAAACCCGGCGCCGGGGCCGAACACCCGCAGGATGCCCGAGGTGACCTCGAGGTGGACGGGCGGGCTCACGACTGCCCCTCCCGCCTGGCCTTGCGCGCCATCAGCAGGTTGATCGCCACCGGGTAGGCAGCCTGCTGAATGTCGGGCAGCGCCTCGACATTCAGGGTGCGGCAGAAATCGTCGAGATTGACCGCCAGCTCGCGCATCAGGTCGGACAATTCCTTGACCTGCTCGGCGCTGATGTACTCGGCCCCGCCCTTGGCGCCGTCGTCGTCCTCGCCCTCGAAGACGAGGTTGAGCAGCATGCGCGTCGTGTAGCGCTGCCCGTAGGAAGCGGCCGACCCGCCGGCCTGCAGGTTGTTCTTGCCGCCCGAGGTATCGAGCGGCAGCGGGATCGAGGCCGAGCGGCTGTGCCCGTCGACATGCAAGAGGGTGCCCGAGCACAACAGCCGCCCGTCGCCGCCCGACGGGCTGTCGAAGATCAGCGAGAAGCCCTCCGCGATCAGCAGCGGGCGGATCGCCGCGTCGATGTCTTCCCAGCGCGCGAATGGGATCGATGAGCCCTTGCCGCCGCTCTTGCCCGGATACGCGATCTTGCCGCGCCTCGTGATCCGGGGCAGCCGAGCCTGCAACCGGGCATAGGCGGCGTTGAAGGCGGCGCGCGCCTGGTCGGCCTCCAATTCGCGCTGCATGCGCAGGAGCGCCTCCATCTTGGCGACGTCGACCGCCGGGTCGGTCGCCGCCCGCGCGATCAACGCCAGCATCGTCGCCGGCGTGGCGCGCCCCTCGGCGGGCGCGAGGTCGCGCCCGGCTTCGATCAAATCAGCCGTCTCTGCCATCGTCTTCCCCCTTCTCCTCGAACAGCGGGCCGGCCTCGACCGCATGCGTCGCGTCCCACGCGTCGAGCACGGTCAGCCAGCGCCGCAATTCCGCACCGGTGGCGCTCTGCCTCCCGTGCGTCTTGACCGTCGCCTCGGCATGCGCGGCGGCGGCGCGCGCGATGCGCCGCAGGATCGCGTGCTCGGTGAACCTCACGGGTGACAGCTCGGATCGCCGGCGTGCTGGGCGCACCAGGCCTCGTGCGCGTCCCTTTGCGCCATCTGGTAGCCGACATAGCCGCCGATCATCAGCGGCACGCAGCCGCCCAACCCCCACATCAACAGAGCCGCCAGCAGCAAGCCGCGCGCAAATTTCCCAATCATGGCGCGGTCTCCTCCTCGAGCGTCGGCTGGACGTGAGTGCAATCGAGGCACAGCGCATAGCCGCGCGGTTTGGGCGCCACCTCGGCGGTGAGGTCGATCCGCTCGAACTCGCCGTCGCGGTATTCGGCCCAGGCGATGACCTGGACCGCGAGCCGCCCCGAGCCGCAGCGCCGGCACCCGGCCCGGACGGTGTGGCGCATCATCCGATGGCCGCGAGAAAAAACGCGAGCAGCAGCCAGATGACCGAGAGCGCCATGACGGCGCCCATCGCCAGGCGCAGCGTCCGCAGGCGCTCGCCCCGCCGTTGCGCTTGCCCGGCATCCCAACTCATTGCCGGCTCCCCAAGTGCCAGCCGCCGCAATGCGGGCAGCGATAGGCCGCGCGAGGGCGCTCGCCGCGGCGGCGGGCCGCCTTGCTGGCGCGCACCTGCACGCGGTGCGCGAGGGCCGGGCTGGGAAACCGCTTCTTGCCGGCGCACCCCGCCTGGCGGTGCCAGGCTTCTCCGGTAGAGCGGCTCACCGGTGCGTCTCCGGCACCGGCTCGATCATCAGCCGGTAGGTCTTCCCCGTGCCGAGCAGCTCGAAGACGAGCGTATGCCGGCCGCTCGCGACATAATCGGTCGGGACCGATACATCGGCGCGGCGGGCGAACCGCAGCCCCTCGACCTCGAACACGCCCGCGCGCCGGATCGCGGCGGCAAAGGCGTCGGCGTAGCTGGTGATCCCGGCCAGTCGCCGCTGGTAGGCCTCGTGATCGCGCTGGCGCGCTTCGGGCGTGCCGTAGAGTGCCGCTTCCGCCGGCGACAGCCGCAGGTCGCTCACGACGCCACCTCGTGGCGCAACAGCGTTTCGACCCGCGCCGAGAGGAGCGCCATCGTCTGGGAGGCGCCGTGGAGCTCGCCGATCTCGGCGGCGACCGCTTGCGCCAAGGCGGGCTCGCCGGCGAGCCGCAACGCCGCGGCCGCCTGGTCCAAGACCTGGTTGCGCAGATACCCGATGCGGGGCTCCTCGCTCGCGGCATAGAGCCGGGCCGCCGCCGTCGTCAGGTGCCACTCGCGGGTGTCGGGCAGCGCGCGTCTCAGCGCCGGCAGCACCGCCGGCGCCGCGTCGCTCTCAACTTCGGCCGCTGTCGGTTTTTTCGATGCCATCGCACTCTCCCCCTGCCCGCGTGGTTGCGTTCGATGTCGTCATACGGAAATACCGTACGATGGTCAACCCATTTTCCCGTATGGCGGCAGAAATAAAAGTTCCCCCAGACTTTTCGAGAAAGGGGGAAAGCCGATGGCGGGGGATCCGATTTGGGTGGGGTTCGGCGCCGCCGCTCTGGCTGCGGCCGGTCTCTATTTCGCCCGAAGAGCGCGCCGCGCCGCGCCGAAGCCCGGGGAGACGCCCACAATTCCCCGCTCGACCGAGGCGCCGGCGGAAAGCGAGCGTCCACACGCGAGCGTGGGGGAAGAGCCAAGCTGGCTCGTCGCGATGCCTCGCTACGTGCTCGCTCTCGACGTGGAAACCACCGGGCTCGAGGACTCGGACCGGATTGTCAGCGCCGGGTTTATCTTGCTTAACACTCGATCGCTGGCGACCGAATTCGTAGACTTAAAAATCAACCACCTGATTTTTGACCCGGGCAGGCGCAGCCATCCGGTTGCGGAGCGTATCCATGGCTACCGCGCCTCGGTCCTGGCTCACCAAGAGGCCTTTTCGGCCGAGCTGGCTGAGGTTTGCGAGCTGATCGACGCCAGCGACCTCATCGTTGCCCACAACGCCGATTTCGACATCCGCTTTCTCGACCGCGAGCTCACGATGGCCGGTCGCCCGCTTATCGCCAAGCCGCGTTTTTGCACGATGACCGAATGGCGCGAGCGGGCGCTCACGGATTCTGCCTCGCTCCAGGCGGTTGCGCGATATCTCGGTCTCGCGCGGCGCGGCGGCACCCACAACGCGATCGAGGACGCGTGGCTGGCGTTGCGAGTCTACCTGCTGCTACGCGGGTGTCCGATCGCGGTGGGCTTTGGCCCAATTGCGGCGGCGGCGGGCGATCCGCTAAACTTTCATCCCGTTCCAGATGATGAAGCGCCAATCTCCGGGCAGCATCTTGCCGACGTGATGGCTGCCGCCAGACGCAGCGGAGACTATGCCGCCGCCGAGCAGTTTCTTTTGGAGCGAATAACCAGAACAGAAGGGGCGGCCCGTAGCTCGCATGTGGCAGTGCCCTTTCGGGCCTATGGCGTTATGGCGAGTATTCAGCGGCGGCAGAGGCGGTATGCGGCCGAGATCGAGGTGCTGACGCGATATTGCGACATTCAGGGCGAGCTCGGCTACCCGCCAGCTTTGACGGCAACGCAACGGCTGAGCCGAGCTCGCACGCTCGCCGAGCGCGCCGGGGTGACGCCTTTGAGGCTGTAGGGCGGCGTGACGCTCCACTTGCCTGAAGGCGATAGGCGCTGAACCCAAACGCGTAGCGCGCACCAGCAGGTCGTGCGCCGGCCGTTGCCTTCATACCCATTGCCACTTTCCAAGAACGCGGCCCTCGATGCCGGCTTCGTCGAGAGCGGACTCGTAAACGCTGTAGCGCGGGTTGTCGGCGCTGATGCGCACTCGCGGCGGGTTCGAGCCGACGACCAGCTCGACGCGCTTGACGACGTGGCCGACGCCGTCGAACAGCACAAAAATTCCGGGCGGGCTCGGTTGGCGGTCGCTGACATCGACCATGATGCGTTCATACGGGCGAAACGTGGTCTCCATCGAATCCCCGACCACGGTCATGATGCGGATTTGCCCCTCGGCCGCGTCGGTTGCCGCGCGCAAGAAGTCCTTTGGCATCTGCCACGCGTTCCCGCCACCGCCGCTTGGTTCTTCTAGGCCGTTTTCCGCGAGCTCGCGCGGCCTTTGCTCGCGAATTATTGCCATCCCGACCGACGTTAACGAAATCGGAAAATCGCCGCCTAAGGCAAGAACCCGGTCGCGGGGGATTCCCCGCTGCTCGAAGATCGGCACCAGCTCCTCTACGAGCTTTAGCGGCAAGCGCTCTTCCTTGAATTCGTCTTCGTAATATTGATAGCTGCTTTTCGGGCGTCCTAATTTGTCCGCGACTTGCTGTACGCTCAGGCCCGCCTCCCTCGCCAGCGCCTTGAGCGCTGGTCCGGCGCCGCCGCGCCGGGGACGGTTATTTAATTTGCTGTCCGCCATCGCCGAATTTGACCAGCCTCGCCGAGAGCGCGCCGTACGAAATTACCGTTTGACGACCGGACGGAAATACCGTATGGCCCTTCGCCCATGAATGTCGCTCAAAAAATCGCCGCGCGTTTTGGCGGGCTGAACGCGATGGCGCGCGCCGGCGGCTGGCCGGTCACGACGGTGCAGCATTGGTGCAGCACTGGCTTTATCCCGGCCCAGCGCCAGTACGAGGTCTTGCAGGCAGGCGCGTCGCTCGACCCGCCGCTGAGCCCGGCTGATCTGATCTCTGGCGAGGTCCGTGTCGCCGAGGATGCGCCGCGATGACGGCGAGCCCGCAAGAGAGCGCGCTGCGGCTGGACTGTCTGCGGCTGGCGGTGGAATCGGGGCGCTATTACCTCGCCGATGATCGGGCGTCCGCATCGGGCGAGATCGTGGCGCGGGCGCAGGCGTTTTACGATTTTGCGGTCAGGGGTGCTGCAACGGCCCCGGTGGCCGGCAAGGCCCCCGAGACAGCGGCTGCCGGACATTCTCGAAGTGATTGACGATCCCGCCCGACGGCATGGGGCCGCTCGACCGGGCGGCGAGGATCGCGTCGAGGCGCCGTGGCGCCAAAGTCATGCCGGCCGCTCTCGCAAAGCGGCCGGCAGCACAGCTCGAGCGAGCGTTGGGGGAAGGTGGGCGCGCGGGCACCGTGCTCGAGCGGGCGGCTGGCCGAAGGGGGAATTTCGGCCGCCGGCAGGCCCGCGCGCCACATCGTCGGTCTTGTTTTGGCTTGGTCAACTCCTTTGCTGCGCTGTGGTTCCACGCCCTGAAACTGGCGTGGAAAGATTCCGTGCGCGCAGAATTTTCACCCGCGAGCGCGGAATTTTCGTCCGCGAGCGCGGAATCCCCGCTGCCGCCGTCAGCGGAGCCTGCCGTGGCGTTTACCGCTGAGGTCTTCACCCCCGAGGCGGTGCGGGCCGAGCTGTCGGCCCGGATCCGTGAACTCGTCGAGGCTTCCCCCGGCCTGACCGTCAAGGCGCGGCTGCGCGCGGCGGCCCGTGCGCTGGGTCTGCCGCCGGGGCGCGTCACCCGCTTTTTTTATCGCGAGGTGCGCCGGGTTGAAGCCCACGAAGCCGACTGGATCCGCTATCGCGCCGCCGCGGCCAAGCGCCGGCGGCTCGCGGCACTCGAAAACGAATACGCCGCACTCGTCGCCGAGCTGGTGGCCGAGGCTCCTCTTGGCCTGGCTCATCTGGTGCCGCCTCGCCTGGGGACGCCGACGGCGGGCGCGGCAGAGGGCGCGCCGCGCGCGCAACAGAAGGAGGGGGAGCGATGACGATAAGCGCCGCTGCGCGCGGCGAATCGGGATTGCTCGAAATTCGGCTGCGCCGCGACCCCGAAGGGCTGGGCGCGGGCGCCGGCCCCGCAGCTCGTGCCGACGAGGGGGATCGGCGCTGCGGGGCCGCTACCTTTTTGCCCGCTCGGGGGGAAGAGCGGGCGTCGACTGAAAGGAAGTCAGTCATGGCGGAAATGGGAGACGGCTCGGCCGCCGTCAACATCGGCAAGCTTTCCGGCCTGGTGCAGCGCATCGAAGCGAAGAAACAGAACGCCGACGACGTGCGCAGCGACTTGGGCAACCTCTACCAGGAGGCCGAGGATTACGGCTTCAACCGGGCGGCGCTCAAGATGGCGCTCAAGCTCAAGCACATGGAGGACGACAAGCGCAACGACTTCCTCGCCTGCCTCGCGACCTATTGCGACGTGCTGGGCGTGTGGGCGCAGGGCGACCTCTTCGGCGATCAGCCGCGCACTCCGCAGCCCCGCGACCCCGGCCTCGTCGAGCTTACGCCCTATAGCGAGGGGGTGATCGCCGGCCGCGCCGGCGAAGCCGCCTCGCGCAACCCCTACCCGGAGGGTGGGGCGCAGAACGAGGCGTGGCGCGACGGCTGGACCGCGGCATTCGCGGCGCAGTGCGAGCGCCCGCCCGACGCCGCCGAGCCCGAGCCCGATCCGCCAAAGCGCGGGCGCGGCCGCCCGCGCAAGGCGGCGAACGGCGCGGCAAACCTGCGCGACGCAAGCCCGGGCGGCTCGGCATGAGGCCGATGGGCTTCTACCGGCGCGGCAAAGTGCGGGCGCGGCCGAGCGCGCAGCAATTGGCGGCAGCGGCCGCGCTATTCGGGCCGCGACCGAGCAAGCCGATTTCGGAGCAACCTGCGGCCGATGACCCGGGCGGGCCGGCAGTGCCCACGCCTCCGGATGGGGAGGAGGCCGCATGAGCGACGAAATCCGAGAGAGCGAGACGATCCCGGCACGGGAAGGCGAGGAGGCAGGCAGGGGCGCGCCTTATTGGGCCGTCATCGAAATCTTCGGCCATCGCCGGCATGTCGGTGTCATCTCCGAGGCTGAGCAATTTGGCGTGAAAATGTTGCGCATCGACGTACCCGGCCCGGCTCAGCAAGACCTACTAGCTCCACAGCCGGCGATCAAAGCAACGTACTTTTACGGCGGCGCATCGGTCTTTGGCATCACGCCGATTACCGAAGAGCGAGGCCGCGCCGAGCTGGCGCGCATGTGCGATGTCGCAGCGCCAGCTCGGCTGGGTGTGCGCCTCGACTTCGACGACGACTTTGATCCGGGCGACGATCCGTGACCGCCGTGCGACGCATGGCCAGACCGCTGGCGCTCGACCTGTTTTGTGGCGGCGGCGGGGCAAGCATGGGCCTTCATCGCGCCGGCTTCGACGTGACGGGAATCGATATCCGGCCACAGCCTCACTATCCCTTCCGCTTCATCCAAGCTGACGCGTGTGAGCGGGCAGCCCGAGGCCAACGAATGCGCGAGGTACAGCGGCTTCGCGAGACGAGGTCGGCTGTCGCTGCGTCGAACAGACGAAGAGCGCTGCCAAAGGGGGAAAAACGTAATCGCCTCCGAGAGAAATGGAGGCGCCAGCGGATAAGCCGAGTCGCGCCATGACCATTCAAGCGGAACGTACCCTTCAGCAAGAGGTTCTATGGCGCCTGAAAGGCTACCCGATCTTGGCCGTCCCTATCCCTAATGGGATTTGGATACCAGCCCGGTCGGAGGCCGAGAAGGCCGTAGTGGCCAGGCTTATTAACCGATTAAAGGGCGACGGTTTCCTTTTGCCAGGCGCCCCCGACATCATCCTCGCTTGGGCAACCGGCTGTGCAGCGGTCGAGCTGAAGCGCCCGGCGTTTCGCGACGTGTTCGGCCATCACGCCGCGGGCCAAGCCTCGGAGGACCAGCGCGAGTTCGCCCGCCGCTGCGCGGCACTCGGGGTTCACCACGCGTTTGTCCGCTCCTGGGAGGGGCTGAAAGAGCGGCTCGGCGAATGGGGGGCGCTATGAATGCCGAGATCGAGCGTTCTGTGCGTGTCGAGGTCAGCGCCATTGGCGACGGCCGGGTCGTTGTCGCCATCTGTTTTTCCTGCGGCCACCAGGCGCGCATTTGCGACGGCGCCGACGAGTTGCGCGTTCTCGCGCACCTGATCCTGCGGACCTGCGACACCGCCGATGCGCTGAAAGCCGCACCCGAAGCGCTTCAGGGCCAGGTCAAGGGCCGGGCATGAACGGGTTTGTCTGGGGATTTGTCGCCGGGGTCGCCGCGTGGCCGCTCGTCGTGCTCCTCGCGGCCTGGTTCCTCGCGAGCCGCCTGCCGGTCGACTACGGCGGTTGCGAATGAGGGGGGAGCGCCTGCGCAGGGCGCTAAGTTTTTTCGTTGGGGGAAAGCAACGATGTTCTGGGGGAAGCATCACGTCGGCATGATCACCGACGACAAGCTGGTGACGGCGGCTGATATGGCCGGCGCTTCGCCGCTTCTGGGGCCGGTCGTGTTCGGCGCATTGTTCGAGCGCACGATCGAAAATGGCGATGGAACGTTCCGCGGTTTTCAGCCGCGCGTGCTGGCGTACAAATTCCGAGTCAAGGTGGAGGAGGTCGAGCGCCTCATCGCCGCCTTTGTAGAGCTCGGGATCGTCGCCGGCGAGCGCTTGGTCAACTGGGCTAAGCGCCAGGGCGCCGCCGCCATCGAGGCTGGCCTAGCCGCGGCCAAATCCGTCGACCGCGCGATCACGAAATCGGCCGAGCGGATGCGGCGAAAGCGCGAGCGCGACGCCGCCGCGCACCGGCAGGGGGAGCTCTTTACGGCCGCCGCCAAAGAGGCGTCACACCGCCCCGTCACAGCGTCACATCCGGGCGTCACATGTGACGCTACCGCGTCCCTTCCCCCTGCACCCCCTACCAGAGATATATATAAAAATACCCCCCAAAAGCCCCCCCAAGGGGGAGCGCGCAGCGCCCGGATGCAAATCGCCGAGAGGGAAGGCGAGGGGGTTCAGGGCGAGATCCTGATGCCGCTCGACGGCGGCCGGCGTCGGCCAGTGTTAGACAGGCCGCCGCGGATGACGGAACGCGAGCGGCGCAGGATCGCCTACCATGCCATGCTCGCGAACTGGGTGGCTCGGGTGGAGGCGGCCGGTGGCCTCGCCGCCTGAGGTCGCCGTCGCGGTGGCGATGCTGGCCGAGATATTCCACGACGGCCCGAGCGAGAGAGGCGTGAACCTCTACGCCCGGGCCCTGGCCGACCTGCCGACGGTTGCGCTGACGGATGCGGTCGACCGGCTGATCCGCGACCACGAACGCTTTTTCCCGACCCCGGCCGAGATCCGCGCCGCCGCGGGGTTTGCCGGCGACGATGCCGCTTCCGGTGCACTGCCGCTGTTTCCCCCCGACCCGCGCAGCCTCGACCAGATAGCCGACACCCGTCGGCGGCTGGCGCCGCTGTGGGGCGAGGTGCGGCGCGTGTTCAACGGGGGCGAGCTGCGCCCGTTCGCCGAGGTTATGGCCGATCTCGATGCCGGCAGGCTCGGCACGGCGTCCTTGCCGGCGCCGGCCGCGCCGCGCCGCCCGGCGCCGTGCTATGTCGCCGACGGGCCGGACGACGACCGGTTGGCGACCGGTTGGCGACCGCTGGGCGACGCTCTCGGGCCGATGCCGGCTATCGCAGAGGAGGAGAGGTCATGAATTTCGAGGATCTGGTGGACCGAGTGACGCAGCGTCTGGCCTGGCCGACAGCAAAAACGACGGTGCGCGAGGTGTTGCGCGCGGAGTTCGCGATTATCGGCGAGGCGTTGGCGACCGAGAGCGAGGTGGTCCTGCCCGAGCTCGGGCGGTTCAAGGTCGAGCATGTCGGCTCGCGCACTGGGCGGCATCCGCGCACCGGCGAGCCGATCGCGATCCCGGCGCGCCGACGGGTCAAGTTCGCCCCCACACTGCGGGTCAAGCGCAGGCTGCAGCCCTGGTGGCGGAATGGCTCGCCAGGGAGTTGATTTGAAATTGGCGTGCGTCACGGTGACGGTAATGGGGCCAACGGGGTCCGGTAAGTCCCGAATTCTCGGCGAGATTGAGATCGCGCTCAAGGCGATCGGCGTCTCGGTTCGGTGGGCTGACGCGGACGACCGGCGTTCAGTCAACAGCGAGCATTGGGCCGAGGCGACAGGCGGTTGGCAGCCGGATTTCCCCGTGGTCGTGCTCAAGGAGATTAATGTGCCGATCAGTCCGAAAAAGCCGTGCGCGCGCTAACGGTTTGCGTGTTTGTAATCCCAGTAGCAGCCGCCTTCGGAGGCGGGTTATGTACGGCGGCGGCGCTCTATTTTATTGCCTTGGAAGCGATCGGTGGTTGGTGTATCTCACACCAACTTACTTGGGCGCTCTGTTCAGCGTCGGTCGTCGCCGCCTCGTCACTGATGACGGTGGCCGTCAGGTCACAAATAAGGCCATGCCCGCCGCGACCTAGCCCTTCAACCGACCCAGGCCGAGCAGTCGATCCCTCGTGGCACAAGCTGACGCGGCGTATTAAACATCCTATTTAAGTGTTAAGTGCGGTATCGCCTGTCTTGGGGGAAAGCACTTGTCGCATGAGGCGGCATGCTCGGCTGGCGGGGGCGGATGCACATGGCTGGACTGCGCCAGCGCACGATCGCGCGGCTCCTCGGCTGGAGCGAGGGCGGTGTATCGAAAGGGCTGCGCCGCGATCCGGTGCCGGGGCCGATCCGGGCTGTGATCAGCGCGTGGGAAGTGATGCCGCCTCAGCAGCGCGCCGATTGGCTCGCGGCGCACGGCCTGCGCCACCGATTGCCGCGGCAGCGGCTGGTCTCGCCCGGGTTGCCGGCGAAGAGTGCACCGCGCGCCGCCGGGCAAAAAACAACCAAACTGCAACCGGGTTGCATTTTACCGCCGCACTCGGATCGGAACTTTCCGGCATGATTCCGGCTACCCTGGGATAATTCGACCTTGGGCGCAGCGGGGCGTCACGAATGTGAGCAAAAAAACTCGCAGCGCCCATGGCGCTCGCCTGGTCTCCCCCCTGCCAGGCGAGCGTTTTACGCACGGCCCGGTCGAGCTCTGCCCAAATCCGATCGCCGATGACGCGGGGGTGATCTCGCGCCCCTACCGCGCGATCAACATCCTCGCCGCGATGGAGCGCCGCGGTGCGATCACCGCCCGGATGCGCACCGCCGGCGACGACTTCAACGAGCTTTTTCGGCGAGCCGCGCTCGACCCGCTGCGCGCCGCTCCGCTTGTGCGCCAGAGTCGCGGCCGGAACGAGCCGAGCCTGGCGCTCGAAGTGGCGCGCGAGCGGGTGTGGCGCGCCATCACCGCGGTCGGAGGGGTCGGCTCGCCCGGCGGGTCCTGCCTGTGGCATGTCGTCGGCTGGGAAACCTCGCTGAAGGAATGGGCGCTGGGCCAGGGCTGGAACGGCCGCCGCGTCAGCCAGGAAGCGGCCTCGGGCATCCTGATCGCCGCGCTGGGCGCGCTGCATCAGCATTTTCAGGGCGTCGCCCGCGCCGCCTGAAACCCTCACACCACCGACAAACCGACGTTTTAGTCTGTGACGCGCTCGGAACGGCGTTACAGGTGCGCAAGAAGCTTGTCGGCGCCCCCGGTTTCGGGGCCGCGCTTTGTCGCCTATTTCCGGGTTTCGACCGATAAGCAGGGCGCCTCGGGGCTGGGGCTTGAAGCGCAACGCGAGGCCGTCTCCCGCCATGTAGGTGCTGCGGGCGGGCTCGTCGTCGCCGAGTTCACCGAGGTCGAGACCGGCACCCGAAAACGCCACCGGCCGCAGATGATGGCGGCGCTGGCGGCATGCCGGCTGAGGCGCGCCGTCTTGGTCATCGCCAAGCTCGATCGGCTGGCGCGCAACGTCCATTTCGTCTCGGGGCTGATGGAAGCCGGCGTCGAGTTCGTCGCATGCGACAACCCGCATGCGACGCGCGTCCTGGTCCACATCATGGCGGCCTTTGCCGAGTACGAGGCCGAGGCGATCTCGCGCCGCACCAAGGAAGCCTTGGCCGCCGCCAAGGCGCGCGGCGTCAGGCTCGGCAACCCGCATTTGAAGCCCGGCGACCGTTTCGGCCTGGCGCGTGCGGCGCGGCGTGCCCGTGCGGTGCGGGCGCAGGAGCGCGCCGCCGACGTGATGCACTTCATCGCTGCGGCGCAAGCCGCGGGCTGCGCCAGCCTCGGCGAGATCGCGCGCGCTTTGACCGCGCGCGGCATCGACACCCCGGGCGGCGGCCATGAGTGGCGCGCCGAGCAGGTCAAGCGAGTCATTCAACGCGCGGGGGATGCGAACCGGTGAACATCGAAGCCGAGATCATCGATTTCGGTTGCGCCTATCCCCTCGACGATGCGCCGATCCGCTATTGCGGCTGCCGGCGGCGGGTCGGATCGAGCTATTGCGAGGCGCACCATGCGCTGTGCTACCTGCCGCGCGGCTCGCGCGCCGAAGAACGCCTGCTAGGCTATCACCGATGGCTGGCGCGCGTCGGGCAGCGGACGATCCGCGATTGCCTGTGGGCGCAGCGTGAAGACGCTCGCCGCGCGGCTGCGGCTGTTGCCGGCGCGGGTCAATCTCCCTCAGAAGAAAGCTGCCCCGCTCTACGCCTCGCCTGAATGGCGCTCGCTGATCGCGTCGATCATCGCCGAGCGCGGCCGGCGTTGTGAAGACCCGGCCCATGATCCGGGGCGTCCGCGCGCCGGGGTGCGTCTCTTTGGCGACCACATCAAGGAACTCGCCGACGGCGGGGCGCTCCTCGACCGGCGCAACATCATGCTGCTCTGCGGCGCGTGCCATTCGCGCAAGACCGCGGCCGCCCGCGCAAGGCGCCAGGGGGATGGGGGTTTCCCGTCGCCGTCGCCGACGCACGAGTAACCGCGTGGGACCGCACGCGCAGAGTTTTTTTGGCGTCTTGAGAATTTTGGGGAAATCCTCGATTTGACCGAAAAAGTCACCGGCCGGCCGCCATTCAAGCCGACGGCGAAGCTGCGGCGCGCGGTCGAGGAGATGCGCGCCTGTGGCGAGGCGCAGGAGACGATCGCGCGGGCGATCGGGTGCAGCGACGAGACCTTGCGCAAGCATTTTGCCAACGAGCTGGCGACCGGCCATGCGGTGCGCCGGCGCGAGGTCATCGGGCTCCTGTTCCAGAGCGCGCGCGGCGGCAACGTCTCGGCCCAGCGCAAGCTCGACGACATGACACGGCCCGGCGCGGCGCGACCGGAAGGCGAAAGGGCGCCCCCACTCGGCAAAAAGGAAGAGGCGCAGGAAGCAGCCCTCCATCCCGATGCCGCGACTGACATGGGCGAGCTGATGGCGCGTCGCGCGCGGATGCACTGATGGCGGTCGAAACCGTCGCGATCGGCGACGCGCGCCTCATCCTCGGCGACTGCCGCGAGATATTGCCGGGGATCGAGCGGCACTGGTTCGACATTGCCTGCCGCCGCATCGAAGAAGCGCAGGCAAAGGTGACGGCCGCCGCCGCGGCGTAAGCCCGAATTCGCAAAATGTGGGACCTGTCGTGCCGGGACTGGGAAGAGCGGATACGGCAGGGCCGCCCGCTGGTGCCCGAGCTGCCGCTGTGGCGCGAGGAAGCCGACATCGCGGTCGAGTTCTTCGACCGGTTGCGGCTGCCCGACGTCGTCGGCAATCCGACAATGGCCGAGGCTTGCGGCGAGTGGTGGCGCGACATCATCCGCGCGTTGTTCGGTTCGCTCGACCCGGTCGCGATGACGCGCTGGATCGAGGAAATATTCGCGCTAGTTGCGAAAAAGAATTCGAAGACCACCTACGGCGCCGGGCTAATGCTGACGGCGCTCTTCATGAACCGGCGGCCGCTCGCCGAATTTCTGTTTATCGCCGTTACTCACTCGATCGCCGACCTCGCCTTCAGCCAGGCGGCGGGCATGATCGAGCTTGATCCCGAGCTGAAGCGGCGCTACCGGGTGCGCGAGCACATCAAGGAAATCCGCGACCGGATCACCGGGGCCCGGCTCAAGATTAAGACCTTCGATTTGAACGTGCTGACCGGGCCGCGGCCGGCGGGTGTGTTTCTCGACGAATTGCACCTGCTCGGCGGCGTCGCCGCGGCATCGAAAATCATTCGGCAATTGCGCGGCGGTCGCGAGGCGATCCCGGAAGGGTTTCTGGTTTTTTGCACGACCCAGTCGGAGGACGCGCCGGCCGGGGCCTTTGCCGAGGAGTTGGGAACCGCGCGTGCGATCCGCGACGGCCATCGCTCGGGCAAGATGCTGCCGGCGCTTTATGAATTCCCGCGGGAATTGCAGAAGTTGTCGGTCGCAGGAGAGCCGGCGCCGTGGGAGAATCCCGCAGCGTGGCCGATGGTTACGCCCAATCTCGGGCGCTCATTGCGGCTCGATAGCCTGATCGAGAAGTTCGGCGAGGCCAAGGAAAAGGGCGACGCCTCGTTGCGTGGATGGGCCTCGCAGCATTTGAATGTCGAGATCGGCCTCGCCTTGCATTCGGCGCGGTGGGCCGGCGCTGATTTCTGGGAAGGGGCGGCCGACCCGAGCCTGTCATTGCTGGCGCTATTGGCGCGCAGCGAAGTCGTGTGCATCGGGATCGACGGCGGCGGCCTCGACGACCTATTGGGGCTGGCGGTATTGGGCCGCGAGAGCGGCAGCGAGCGCTGGCTGCATTGGGGCCGCGCGTGGGCGCACACCTCGGTATTGGAGCGGCGCAAGAGCGAGGCAGCGCGGCTGCGCGACCTCGCCGCAGCCGAGGAATTGGTCATCGTCGAGCGGCTCGGCGACGACATCGACGAGTTGGCCCAGATCTGCGAGCACGTGCTCAACACCGGTCTTTTGGCGCAGATCGGTCTCGACCCGGTCGGGATCGGCGTCGTGGTCGACGCCTTGGCGCAGCGCGAGATGACCGGAGAGAGCGGCCATGTCATCGGGATCAGCCAGGGCTGGAAGCTCTCGGGTGCGATCAAGACAGCCGAGCGCAAGCTCGCCGAGGGCAGCCTCGCGCATTGCGGCCAGGCGCTGATGGCGTGGGCGGTCGGCAACGCCAAGGTCGAGCCACGCGGCAACGCGATCACGATCACCAAGCAAGCCGCCGGCTACGCCAAGATCGACCCTGTAATGGCGCTCTTCGACGCGGTCGCGTGCCTGTCACAGAACCCGCCGTCGCGGCGCTCGGTCTACGAGAAGCGCGGGCTGTTGGTCATTTGAAAATAACGGTCCTCGGGAAGAAATCCGGGGACGCGCTGGAGTTTGGCAAAGTCCTCGCGGCTGCGCACGACGAGCGCCTCGCCCCAAAGCGCATCGAGAATGATCGTGGCGGCTTCGGGGCGCATATCTGAGGATCTGGGAGCGCCCAGGACAGACACGTTCTCGATGACCAGCAGACTGAGCGTAGGGCTGTCGGGCGATAAACGACCGATCCCATGCAGTTCGCCGATGACCGCGCCATCGAAGACGACCGGGTAAATCTCCATCGCGGTCAGAAGCATAACAGGCGAGGGGGCGGATGGAAAAGCTCGACGCCCGGCCGCTGTGGCGGCTCGACCTCGCGGCACTCGCCGCTGCGGTCATCACCTTCGCGATCGTCTGTGGCTTCGGCTGAATTGTGTTCGGGTTTCGCCGGCGCTGGCGGCCGCGGCTGCGGGTGACCGCGCTCAACCACGACTTCGCCGCCGCCCAGCCGCATTACGCGATCGTCGCCGACCATGAACTGACCCCGGCGCAGATGCACCTCGTGTCGCGCGCCTGGCACGCGCTGGCGCCCGGAGGATCGGCGCTGATCATCGACGGCAACGCCGAGATCCTGTCGCATCGCCTCGAAGCCGCCATTGCTGAGCTGCAGGGCGGCACCGAATTGCTGGACTCCTGATGGCCGGCCTCTTTCGCCGGCTCGCCACTGCGTTTCGCAAGGACGCGGTGGTCGGGTCCGAGCTCGTCCACGCCTTCAACGAATGGGGCTTGTCGACCGCCGGCATCGCGGTCAACGACGTGACGGCGCTGCGCTACGTCGCGGTCATGACCTGTGTCGCGATCCTCGCCGAGGACATCGCGAAATTGCCGGTCAGGATGATGCGCCGGCTGCCCAACGGCGGCAAGGAGCAGGTCGCCAACCATTTCCTCGCCCGGCTGTTGCGCCATCCCAATGCGTGGCAGACCCGGTTCGAGTTCATGGAAATGATGATGGCCTCGGTGGTGCTGCGCGGCAACGCCTGGGCGGTCATCCTGCGCGACGCGAACGGGTTTCCGACGCAATTGGTGCCGCTGCACCCCGACCGGGTGACCCTGTTCGAGGCGCCCGGCGGCGAATGGTTCTGGGTCGTGACGCGCCAAGGGCTGCACGAAATGGCAGTCCTTCGCGACATGCCGGTCATGATCCATTCCGACGACATGCTGCACATCCGCTGGCTGCAAACCTGGCATAGCCTCTTGGGCACGCATCGCGTGGCGCTGATGCGCGAGACGATCGGCCTCGGCATGGCGCAGGAGCAATACGCGACCCGGCTGATGGGCTCGGGTGCGCGGCCGGGCGGTGTTCTCCAGACCGACCGAAAGTTGTCCGAGGAAGCTTTTGAGAGGCTGCGTGACGGCTTCAACCAAAATTACGCCGGGCTGCGCAATGCCGGCCGTACCGCGATCCTCGAAGAGGGGCTCAAGTGGCAGCCCTTGGCGATGACTGCGGAGCAGGCCGAAGCGCTCAAATCGCGCGAGTTCCAGCTCGAGGATGTCGGCCGCGGCTTTGGCGTGCCGCGGCACCGGCTGGGCTTGCCGATCGAGCGCGGCGACCTCGTGCAATTGCAGCAGCTCTACCTCAACACGACCTTGACCGCCTGGGCCGAGCGCTGGGTCCCGAAATTCGAGGATCTGGGCGAGCTCGACGGCCAGAAACTCTTTGTCGAGTTCGACTATTCGCACTTCCTGAAGGCCGATTTGCAGACGCGCCTTACTGCGATGCGCACCGGCGTCGTGGGGATGGTCTATACCCCGAACGAGGCGCGGCTCGGCGAGGACTTGGGGGCGGTCGAGGGCGGCGACACGCTCTATCAGCCAGTCAACGTGGCGCCGATCGGCTATGTCCCGCAATCGGCGGCGAACGGCAACAACGCGCCAAACGGGCCCGGCAGCGACCAGTCGGGCGAAGCCGCCCCGGGCGGCCGAGGCGACGGCTCGCGGCCGGCCGATCTGCCCGACGAAGCGCCGAACGTGTGAACCGCGCGGTACAACACGGTACAACGAGGTACGCCGAATGTACGTCGATCGCATGCTGCGGCCGGCCTATCGGTCGCGCGAGGAGCGCACCCAGCATTCGAAAGCGCGCGAGAACGCCCGGCGCGCCGCAAAACTACGCGAGCAAGCACAAAAATGCCCGAGCTGATCGACGTTGCGCGGGTCCGCGAGGGATTGCGCGCCGGGCAGAAGCCTGCGGGTGCGGTGTGGCGGCTGGCGACGGTCGAGCCGTTTGCCGATGTCGACAGCAGCCGGCGCATCCCATTCTGTCTGTCGGACGGGACGGTCGACCGGATGGGCGACACGATCGCCGCCGACGGCTGGGTCCTCGACGGCTACCAGAAAAACCCGGTGGCGCTGTGGGCGCATGACGCTTTCTCGCCGCCGATCGGCCGCGGCATCAATATCCGCGTCTCGGACGGGCGCCTCTTGGGCGACGTCGAATTCGCTGGCGCCGAGGTCTACGACTTCGCCGACCTGATCTTTCGCCTGGTCAAGGCGAAATACGTCAATGCCGGCTCGGTCGGCTTTATGCCGCTCGACCTCGAATTCTCGAACGATAAGGACCGGCCCTGGGGCATCGACTTCACCCGCCAGGAATTGCTCGAATTCTCGGTCGTGCCAGTGCCCGCGAACGCCAACGCGCTCGTCGAGGCGCGCGCCAAAGGCATCGACACTCGGCCGCTTGCCGAATGGGCCGAACGCGTGCTGGACGGCGGCGGGAGGGTCATTGTGCCGAAAACCGAATTGGAGCGGCTGCGGCGCCTGGCGCAGGAACCACGACGCCGCGGCGGTGCTGCTGCCGACTGGAAATGCGGGGCGGCGCGCGACCTGGCGCTCGACGACAGTGATGCGTGGGATGGCGGTGCGGCCGCGGCCTCGATCTTTGAATATGCCGGCGGCGACGATTTCGACCCGGCAAAGGCCAGGCGCGGCTTCCTCCTCTACGACGCGGCCGCTCCCAAGCTGCGCGGGTCGTACAAGGATCCGTTCGCGCACGTGGCGGGCGGCGAATTGAAGGCGGTCAAGGGCGGCATCCGGGCGGCGGCCTCTCGCCTGCCGCAGACCGATGCCCCGCAGGAAGCGCTCGACGCGGCCGAAACCGTCGTCAAACATTACGAGGAGAAGTTCGGCATGGCCGGAGACAAGAATTTGCGCCCGGGCGCTCAGGCTCGCGCGGATGGCGGCGGCATGGGCGAGGGCGACCCCTCGACCGGCGGCTACCTCGCCAATTGCGGGCGCGGGCTCGACAGCGAATGTGGCCTCAAAAACCCCGAGGAATGCATGATCCACGGCCCGTCGATGGCCGACAAGGCATTGGCGGGTGCGGTGGCGCGCGCGGTCGGCGCCGAATTGCGCCGCGAGCTCGCACCCCTGGTGGCGCGCGGCATGCCCGATGACGGCGGCGCCGACGACCACCTCGATCGCGCGATGGAGCACGTCCGCGCGGCGCACGGCCACGCCAAGGACCTCGCCGACGGCGACGGCCCCAAGGGCAAGATGCGCGACGCGGCGATCTGCGCGATGCACGCGCACGTCAAGGCGGCCGACGGCTACATGGAAAAGTGCCGCAGCCTGATGGCTGACGGCGGCGACGACGGCAAGCGTACGGTTGAGGACATCGAAGCCCGCGCTGCGCGCGTCGCGGCCCTCGCGGCTGCCTAATCCCCTTTCACCCCGCCCCGGTCTTTCCGGGGCGCCCCGCAAGCCCGCACTCCGCGGGCTTTTTTATTGACCGGAGCCCGCTGAATGGACCCGAGACCGAAACTCCACCAGCTGAAGCAACAGCGGGCGGCCGCCTATGACGAGCTGCAAAAGCTGCAGAGCCACCCCGACCAGCGCAAGTTCGACGCCAAGGCCTCCGAGGTCGAGAGCCTCGACATTGCAATCGCGCGCGCCGAAAAGACGCTCGAGCTCGCCCGCACGGACGCAAAGCTGACGCCGGGCGGCGAGCTAGTGCCGAACGACGGCTGGAAGAACGCCGGCGAGCAGTTCCAGGCGGTCATGCGCGCCGCCTTCAACGACGGCCGCGGGGTCGACCCGCGGCTGATCCGGGCGCCGGCGGGGCTGGGCGAAACCGACCCGTCGGGCGGCGGCTTTACGATCGCCCCCGAATTCTCGGCGACGATCCTGACCCGCGCCTACGACATGGGCGAGCTCGCCAAGCGCGTCTTCAAGCTGCCGATCGAAGGCCCCGGCATCCGCATCCCGTCGATCGACGAGCAGAGCCGTGTGACCGGCTCGCGCTGGGGCGGCGTCCAGTCCTACTGGGTCGGCGAAGGCGACACGGTGACCGCGACCAAGCCCAAATTCCGGCTGATCGAGCTCTACCTCAAAAAGCTGATGAGCCTGTGGTACGTCACCGACGAGATGCTCGCCGACTCGACGGCGCTGACCGGCATCGCCAACCAGGCGTTCGCCGAAGAAATCATGTTCATGATCGAGGACGCGATCTTCGAGGGCTCGGGTGCGGGCCAGCCGCAGGGCTACATGAACGCCAACGCGCTCGTGACGGTGCCGGCCGACAAGGGCCAGGCGCCAAAGACGCTGACCTACACCAACGTCACCAACATGTGGCAGCACGCCTGGGCGCGGGCACGCAAAAACATGGTGTGGCTGATCAACCAGGACTGCGAGTCGCAGCTCTTGAGCCTTTCGACCGTGGTCGGGACCGGCGGCCAGCCCGTCTACCTACCGGTCGGCTCGATCGGCTCGCAGGCGGCGAACGCGCCGAACGGCACCCTCTTGGGGCGCCCGGTGATCCCGATCGAATATGCCAACACCCTCGGCACCACAGGCGACATCACGCTTGTCGACCTGTCGCAGTTCGTCGTCGCCGACCGCAACGCGATGCAGCAGATGTCGTCGATCCACGTGCGGTTCACGACCGACGAGATGACCTTTCGGTTGACCTACCGCGTCGACGGCAGCCCGATCTGGCACACGGGCCTGACCCCGTTCAAGGGCTCGAACACGCTCTCGCCGTTCATCGCGCTGGCGAGCCGCTGACTTCTTGATCCGCCGCCTCCGGCGGCTCGCGTCCCGCCCTAGCTGAAGGTCTCCCTCTGATGGCTACTCCGTTCCGCCTCTGGGAAAACGCCCAGATCGTCAACCTGCTGCCGGCCGCGGCCGACGCCGCCGGCCGCATCTCGAGCTACGTCTCGGTCAAATACGGCCACAAGGCGTTCCTCGTCTGCGGCGTCAACCAAGGGAACGCCGCGACCGTCACCTTTACCCCGTTGCAGGCGACCGACAACCTCGGCACCAACTCGGCCGGGTTGAGCGCCGGCGCGCCGATCGCCGCCGACCTCGACACCTCGACCTCGACCGGGTCGGACCAGTTCACGTTCCCCGCGGCGGCGGCGAGCTATACGACCGACGCCGGGCTCAAAAACAAGATCGTGGTCTTCGAGATCGATCCGGTCGAGCAGATGAACCCGAATAACCTCGCTTCGGGCAACCCCCTGCCGTTCAGCCATATCGCGATCCAGACCGGGGCCTCGAACGCGGCCAACATCACCTCGGCCTATCTCGTCGTGATGCCGCTGCGCGACCAGCGGCTCAACCCGCCGACGACTTACGTCTGATCGGGCCGGGCCGCTCGCTTGGTTGGGCCCTCTCGTTTGACTGTCAACAAGGAGAGCCGGCAATGGGCTCGCTGATACAGCTGCGGTCGCGCAACTCGCCGGCCGGCGATCGCCAGGCCGAATACGACTTGGCGACCCAGGAAACGATTTTGCGCGTCAATGCGGCGGTGCTCGACGAGGATTTCTGCGGGCCGGGGCACACCACGATCCCGGCGGCTGGGTCGCCGGCGGCCGGATACCCGTGGGTCAAGAACACCGCGACCGGCTCGGGGACGGTCAGCGTCCTCGCTAATTTTTCCGGCGGCGCGGTCGCCTGCGCGCTCGCCGCGACCTCGGAAGCCGAGGAGGCGACGCTCTACGCCAACGACATGCTGAATTGGGACGCCTCGAAGAGCGCGGTTTTCGAGGCGCGCCTGGCGATGAGCGTCCTGCCGACCGGCGTCGCCGAAGCGCTGTTCGGGCTTCGCGCCGCGCGCAACGCGGTTCCCGACAGCGCCGCGGTCTATATCGATTTCCAGATGCTGGGGAACGGCAACGTCAACGTCCGCATCAAGGACGGCGTCACCTCGGTCCAATCGGTCGCGACCGGGGTCACCCTCGCCGCCGGCGTGTTTCACAATTTCCGCTTCGACGCATCAGACCCGACCAACGTCCAGTTCTTCATCGACGGGATCAAGGTCAGCCCGGTGGCGTCGGCGGCGGCGATGACCTTTGCCGCGACCGGCGCCAGCGCGGTGCTGCAGCCCTATTTCGCGGTCTACAAAACCGCGACGACCGACGTCGCGACGATGCAGGTCGACTCCTGCCAGATCGGCATGAACCGGTCCTGACCTTTCTGCCAGATAGTAAAGCGGGGCCGCCAGTAAATGTCGCTCTTTACCGACATCGAATACTTCACCGCGACGATCCAGTCGGGCCAGACCGTCTCTAACGCGGTCCAGATCGGCAAGAAGACCTTGGTCGGGGTCGTAACTCCGTCGGGGTGGACGACCGCAACAATCGCGTTTCAGGCATCACCCGACGCGGCGAATTTCTACCCGGTAAACAATTTTGCGTTTACCGGCGTCCTCTCGGGCAGCATCACCGCCTCGCAGTTTATCGAGATCGACCCGACTCAGTGGCGCGGTATCGACACCCTAAAGTTGGTTTCCGGCGCAAGCCAGGGGTCGACCGTAAATGTCACCCTCGTTGTTCGCGGCGTCACCTGACCCATGGCGTTGCGCCGCGTTGTCGCCGTCACCTCGCCCGCTACGGCTCCGGACGCGCCCAGCGACAACCTGCCGGCGCCCGGCGCCTATGACCTCGTCGACTTTCCGACCGTGCTCGGCGAGCTCGGCGTCAACGCGTCCGACCCGAACTTGCCTTTGGCGTGGATGGCGCGCGCGGTGACCGACGTGTCGCTGCGCATCCGGGACTATTGCAACCGCGTCTTCCAGGTCGAAGGGCTGAGCGAGCTATTGATCCTCGACGGCGGTTCGGGGCTCACCCCCGGCACCGTAGCGCCGTTGACGTTGTCGCGCTGGCCGGTGGCGAATGCCGTCAGCCTCCTCGCCGCCGCCGAAGCCGACAGCGGCGCGGTGTTGACTTTTACGTCAACCGCCGGGGTTGCAGCCGGCATGCCGGCGAGCCACCGCGCGATCCCGCCCGGGACCACAGTGGCGAGCCTAACGCCGACGACGGTCACCCTGTCGGCGCCGCTCAGCACGAATCCCACCGCGGCGTTGGCGACGAAGGTGCTCGCCGGCGACGCCGTCGTCTTTGGGCTCTCGGTGGCACGCATCCTCGCGACCGGCCAGTCGCCCTATCTACCGGTCAGCCTCGGCTTGCTGAACACCGGGCCGCTGCCGGCGCAGTCGCTCGGCCCCTATGTCGACTACCTCGTCGACAGCAAGATCGGGCGGCTGATCCGGCTCAACCCGTTCGACGCCGCGCCCTGCACCTGGGACACCTTTCCGACCTGGGTCAACTACAGCGCCGGCTATCCCGCGATCCCCGACGACATCGCGGGTGCGGCACTCGAGTGGATCAGCTGGCGCTATTACGAGCGCAAGCGCGGCGACCCGGCGCTGAAAACCCGCACCCAGCCCGAGCTCGGCACCGAAACCTGGTGGGTCGGCGGGCCGCCTTCTTCGGGCGGCGTGCCGGAATCGATCCGCGGCGTGCTCGACCATTACCGCGTGCCGGTGGCGGGATGATCGCCGACGACTTTGAGGGGATCGCGGCCGGGCGCAAGCGGCTGGCCGGAGCGCCGGAGCCGTGGCAGGCACCCTCGAAGCTGCGGCCCTGCGCCAAATGCGGGGCCGACGACCTCGCCAAATGCACCTGCGACAACCCACGCTGCCCGTGCGGCTACATGCCGGCCGGGCAATGCGATTGCTGCGGCTGCTGAGATGGTCGAGTTCGATGTGCTGGCGGTCGGCGAGCGCCGCCTGCAGGCGTTTTTTGACGATTTCCCGGCGCGGCTCGACGCGCGGCTCTATGCCGCGATGGAGCGTATCGCGGGGCGGCTCCTGAGTGCGGTCGAGGCGGCCGAGCCGCAGCGCACCGGCGCCCTGCGGAGCGAAACGACGAGCTTTGTCACGAAGACCGCCGCCGCGATCACCGCCGGCGTCGCCGTCGAGGCGCCGGCGGGCGACAAGGCGGCGCACGGCAAGGCGGCAGCCCTCGAATACGGCGCCCACCGATCGGCGACCGTCGCCGAGCATTGGGCGATCCGCGCGAATTTCTGGGGCCGCTACTCGGCACCGCGAGCGGTGCTGATCGAGGAATACCGCCGCCGCGTCGAGATCGGCGAGGAGCGCTATCTGCGTGGGCCGTTCGCCGCCTTGCGGGGCACGATCCTGGCCGACATCGAAGCCGCGGTCGGCCAGGCCGCCAACGCGCCCCCATAGGCGAGGGGAGGCCCATGAACCGCGAAGCGATCATGCAGGCGCTGCTGACCCTGGTCAGCGAGAGCGCCGGGTTTGTCACGATCGGCCGCCGCCTCGAATGGGTCGCCAAGGTCGCCGGGCTGCCGGCGCTCTATGTGATCGCGACCGACAACGAGTACCAGCAGCACGGCACGACCTTTCCGCCGCGCCGCACGATCGGCGCCGAGATCTGGGTCTATGCCGCAACCGACCTGCAGCAGCCGCCGGGCGCCCAGCTCAATCCGCTGATCGATGCGATCGAGGCGGCCTTGGGCGTCATGCCCGGCCAGGCGCAGACCCTGGGCGGCCTCGTCGTCCATTGCTGGATCGGCGGCGACGACGGGCAAAAGGCGCGGATCGAAATCTTTGAAGGCCATGCTTCGAGCCGTGCCGCCGCCATCATCCCGGTGAGGATCCTCGTGCCATGAGCGAGATCGACCAGAAACCGTCTCCAGAGCCCGTGGGCGCGCCATCGGCGGCCCCAGCGCCTGTCGAGCCCGGCAAACCCGAAACCCCCACCGTAGCGGCTCCCCCGTCGGCTCCGATCGCCTGGATGGCGATCGACGGCGCGATCGAGGCCTGGTGGAGCGACAACTTCCCCGGGTCGGCGGTGGCGCGCGACACCGCGGCGTGGAACGTCGCCTTTACCGCCAAAGAGGATTTGAAACGCCGCCTCGCGGCGCTGAGCGGAGTTTGAAATGCAGCTTTCCTTCGGGTCCGGCGCCTTGTGGGGCGAGCGCGTCGACGTGACCGGGTCGGGCATCGGCCCCCACCAGTTTGGCGTCCTCCAGGATATCCAGATCGATTTCGACTGGACCGACAAGGAGCTCTACGGCATGATGCAGTTCCCGGTCGCGATCGCGCGCGGCCAGGGCAAGATCTCGGGCAAGGCGAAGCTCGCCCAGATCCTCGGCCTCCTCTATACCGACATCTTTTTTGGCCTGGCGGCGGCGGCGGGCCAGTTCGCGGTCACCCAGCTCGAGGCCGGGAGCGTCCCGGCGGTGTCGACCTACACGATCACGGTCGCGAACTCCGCCAACTACGTCGACGACCTCGGCGTCGTCTATGCCGCGACCGGCAAGCCGCTCAACCGGGTCACGACGCCCGCGTCGGCGGGCCAGTATTCGGTCAACTTCACGACCGGGGTCTACACCTTTGCCGCCGCCGACGCCTCGGCGGCGGTGCTGCTGTCCTATACCTACAATATCACCGCCGCCGGCAACAAGGTGACGATCGCCAACCAGCTGACCGGCACCACCCCGGTCTTCAAGGCGACCTTTTACACGCGCTCGCCCTACAGCCTCGGCGGCAGCGCCGGCGAAGGCTACGCGCTCAGGCTCAACGCCTGCACCGCCAACAAATTGTCGTTCCCGACCAAGATCGACGACTGGACGATCCAGGAGCTCGATTTCATGGCGTTCGCCGACGCCTCGAACACGATCGGCTATCTCTCGACCGTCGAATAAGGGCGGAGCGCGCCGATGGCGAAGATCAAGGGCGTCCCGATCGAGATGGGCGGCAGCGAATGGATCGTTGCGCCATTGACGATCGCCCAAATCCGGGAGTCGCAAGCGGACCGCGCGACCTGCGAGAGCGAGGAAGCCTCGCTCGAGGCCCGCACCGATGCCGCGGCACGGATCATCCTGCCGGCATTGCAGCGCAATTACCCCGAGATCACCGCGGCGACGCTCGAGGGCGAGCTGCTCGACGCCGGCAACGTCTTTGAGACCCTGCGCGCGGTCCTGACCGGGTCGGGGCTGCGCCCGGCGCAAGCGGGGGAAGCCGCGGCGGCGAGGACTGGGCCGGCCTCTACGGGCTCCTCGCCACCGCCTGCGGCTACCGGCCCGGAGACATCGACGGGCTGACCCTCCATCAGGTCCAGGACCTTTTCGACTATTGGGAAGACCACCCGCCGGTGCATGTGTTGCTGGCGGCGTTTCTCGGGGTCGAGCCGCGCCGCGCCGGCCCCAATCGGGAGAACCCGCCGGGGAGCCCCCCGCTTCATGCCCCGATCGCCGACCACGAGGCGGCCGAGCTCGCGTTGTCGGGCCAGTTCGCGGTCGGCGAGCGCCCGCTGCATGACGGCCTCGGGGCGCCGGGCATCATCGATTTCGCGGTGCTCAAAGAAAAGCACCAGGCGCTAAAGGCGGGGTAGGCATGGCCTCGAACCTGTCGATCGCGGTCCGCGCCGACACCGCCGAGGCGCGCGCCCAGCTCGCCCTCGTCCAGGCCGACGTCAAAGCGCTCGGCACCGCGTTGCGGCAGGCTGCGGCCGACGCCAGAAGCGGCGGCGGTATCGGCGCCAACGACAATTTGCGCCAGGCGGCAGGGCAATTCGAGGAGGCCCGCGCCAAGGCCTCGGCCTTGACAAAGGAGCTGAACGGGGCCGCCACCGAGGGCTCGCTCCTCGCCCGCAGCTTTGCCAATGTCAAGGAGGAGGTCGAGCGCGCCCGCAGCCCGATCGACACCTTCCGCCAAGGGATGGCCGGCATCCTCGAGGTCACCGGGGCCGCCTTTGCCTTCGAGAAGATCTCTGAATGGGTCGAGGAGATCACCGAGGGCGCGGAGCGGACCAAGATCCTGGCGGAGTCGCTCGGCACCAGCTCGGAACGCCTGTCGGAGTTCCAGAACATCTCGTTGCTCGCCGGCGGCGAGAGTCAAAACCTGATCCGCATCGTCACCCAGCTCGGGCACCAGCTCGAGCTCGGTCTCAACAAGCCGCTCTCCGACCAGGGCCAGGCGATCCGCGCCGCCGGCATCGACATGGCCGCGCTGAAAGAAGCGCTGCGGGACCCGATCGACACGATCGAGCTCTTGCGCCAGACCTGGCAGAACATGGCGGGGAGCGTCAATCGCCTCGACATCTTCCGCAGCCTCGTCGGGCCGCGCGGCATCACCCAGCTCGCACCCGTTCTGAGCCTGACCGCCGAGGAGTTTGAAAAGGTCAAGCAGGCGGCCGAGGCGAGCGGGGCCAATCTCAACGACGCGCAGATCGAAGCGCTGTCGGACACCTGGGAAAAGGTCCACGAGCTCGAATTGGCCATTACCGGCCTCAAATCGCACATCCTTCTCGACTTCAAGGAGCCGATCGACGCCACCACCACGTCGTTGAAGGCGTTTGTCGAGACGATTACGAATTCGGGCGCTGCCACCGCGGCGTTCAAGAGCTTTTTCGACGCGATCCACGGGACCATCGACGCGACCAAGACCGACATCGACAATCTGAAGACGGTGTGGAACGCGTTCGCGAGCGGTTGGCAGCAGCTTCAAAATAATACGCTTCTGCAGCATCTCGGGATCGTCCCGCCCGCCAACGCGCCCTCGCTCGTCCCGGGGGCGTCGCCCCTGGGGTTGACGGATGCGGGGCGCCCCGCGGCACCCGCCGAGGTGAGCCTGCCCGAAGTTTCGGTGACGGCACCTGCCCCGGCCGGGGCCTCGGGGCGCGAGGGCGCCTCGTTCGCCGGCAACGCGATCGCGAACCTCTCCGGCAACGCCGCGATCGTCGCCGACGCCCTCGCCAAGATCGGCGCGTCCGCCAACACCGTGGCGGGGGTTCTCGCCAATCTCAAGGCCGAGAGCGGCATCAGCCCGGATGCCGTCAACCCGAGCGGCGCCACCGGGATCGCGCAGTGGACCGGAGACCGGCTGGCGCAGTTGAAGGCCGCCGAAGGCCCGGCGTGGAACACGCTCCAGGGCCAGGTCGATTTTCTCGTGAAGGAGCTGCAAGGCAAGTTCGCCGGCGTCTTTCACACCGCGAATAGGGCGGCGGACGCCGCGTCGGCCGCCAAAATCGTCTATTCCGGCTACGAAATCCCGGGGTCAAAGGACACGACGGGGCCGGCCCGCGAGGCGCTCGCCACCCAGATCGCGGCGGGCGGCGGGGTCGGGTCCGGCACCGGCAGCACCGCCGCGAGGTTCGACCCCGAGGCCGGCCGCGTCGCGCGCGAGCAGCAATATGCCGAGCTCGAGGCGCAGATCAGGCAGGCCGAGTACCAGCAGGATTTCGCTGCCGCCCGCGCGCTCCTCGACAAGAAGCTCGCGATGCTCGCCGAGGACAAGGCCAGCACGGCCTCGGTCACCGCCGAAAAGGTGCGCCTCGACCACGAGGAGGTCGCGGCCGCGATCCAGCTCGCCCAGCAGAAATACACCTCGCTCAAAAGCGAGGACACCTCCTATCTCGCGGTCTTCAAGGCCAACATGGCGCAGCTCGTCGCCGAGCATAAGATTTCGACGCAGCAGGCGATCGGCTTTGAGATCGAGTACACCGCCAAGCTCTACGCCGAGGAGCGCCGCCGCCTCGAAATCATGATGGCGGACGACCGGCTGACGACGGCGCAAAAGCAGCGGCTCTATGACGAGCTCGTCGAGCTCGACGCGAGCTATACCGCCAAGATCAGCGAGGCCCAGGCGAAGACGGCGCAGGACACCGCGAAAAGCTGGCAGGAAAGCATCAAGCAGGTGTCGGACGCGTTCGCCGCCATGGCGACCGATGTCGTCCTGCGCACGAAGTCGATCGGCCAGGCGTTCGACCAATTGGCGCAAAGCCTCGTCAAGGACACGCTCAACAGCGCCTTCAAGAGCCTCTTCAGCTCGGCGCTCGGGGTCGGCGGCGGTTCGGGCGGCGGCGTCGGCGGCGGGATTTTCGACAGCCTCGGCAAGGACATTTTCGGCGAGGGGCTCGCGGGCGCCGTCGGCAACCCGTTCTCCGCGGGCTCGGGCGGCCTCCTCGGCGGCCTCTTTGGCGGCGCTTCGGGTGCCGCCGACCAGGACTTCTCGGGCGGCATCGGCGCAGCGGCCGATGTCGGGGGCGGCGGCCTCTTCAGCGGCCTCTTCGGCACCTTGTTCAAGGGCCTCGGCTCGCTCTTCGCGTTCTCGAAGGGGGGGATCGTGCCGTCGGCGGCGGGCGGCTGGGCCGTGCCGCAGCTCGGGCCGGGAGGCACCCTCGCACAATTGCACTCGAACGAGATGGTCTTGCCGGCGAATATCAGCCAGGGGCTGCAAGGCATGATCGCCAACGGCGGCGGCGGCGGCGGCAACTCCTTCGGCATCAACATCAACGCGACCGATGCGGCCTCGGTGCAGCGGCTCTTCATGGCGAACGGCTCGGCGCTGGTCGCGGCATTGAATACTGCGATCCGCCGCGGCTCGATGCTGACCCCCGGCTGATGACCCCCAGCTGATGACCGACGTCGGCATCATGGCGATCGCCGCCGGCGGCCTCGCGATCAGCCCGCTGTCCGGCAGCCCGCTCACGATCCTCCCCGGCATCGGGTGGAGCGTCACCAAAGCGCCGACGATGCAGACGCGCATCCAGCGCGCGGTCTCCGGCCGCGAGCTGCGGCTGCAGGATTACCCCTACCCGCTGTGGCAGTTCTCGCTGACCTTCGAGGTGCTGCGCGACCGTTGGGACAGCCGCGGCCGGGGTTTTGGGGCCGTCGGCAACTACGACGAGCTGCGCACACTCTTCGGGTTCTACCTCGCCTGCGGCGCTGCCTTTCGCACGTTTCTGTTCGACGACCCGAGCGACGACCAGGTCACGGGGCAGCCGTTGCCGCTGGCGACGAGCTATGTCTCGGCCTCGTTCCCGGCCGCGGGCGGGAGCGGCTACAACATCGGCGACCAGCTCTCGCCCACCGGCGGCTCGCCGCCGCTTGCCGCCTCGCTGATCGTCAACAGCGTCGGCGGCGGTGGCGCGATCACCAATCTCGGGCCGAGCCTCGGCGGCATCTATTACACCGTGCCCGGCACGAGCGGCGTGCCGTTGACGACGGTGACGGGCGGCGGCTCGGGCGCCACCGTAAACCTCACCTGGGTGACGAGCGTCCAATTGCAGCGCGGGCTTGGTGTCGGCCCGTTTTTCAACGAGCCGATCACCGCCCCCAACAAGGTCGCCGCGCTTTATTTCGCCGGTGTGCCGCAGGTCACATTGATCAACACCGGGATCGTCGCGGGCGGGAGCGGCTACAACATCGGCGACCAGCTCTCGCCGACGATCGCAGGACCGCCGCTCGCCGCCTCGCTCTTTGTCCAGAGTGTGAGCGGCGGCGCCGTCACCTCGCTCGGCGTCTCGAATGGCGGGCTCTATCTCGGGACCCCACCCTCCGCCGCAGTGCCGTTCACCAGCGTCACCGGCAGCGGCTCGGGGTGCACCGCGAACCTGTTGTGGAGCAATGTCGCCGGCTGGCCGGTCGATCCCGCAACCGGCCTCGTGTCGCTGCCGCAGCCCTTTGTCGGCAGCCAGCCGGCGCTATCGGCGGATTTCTCGTATTTCTTCCGATGCCGCTTTGCCGATGACAGCATCAGCTTTGAGAACTTCATGCTGCAATTGTGGGCGCTAAAAAAGTTGGCGTTTATTTCGGTGCCGCCGTGAAGCAAGCGTCCTCGACCCTGATTGCACTGCTGAACGGCGGCGCCCAGTTCCAGATGGCCGACCTCTACACCTTCACGCTTCAGGGCGGCACGGTCCTGCGCTATTCGGGCGCGCTGACCCAAATCGTCGATTTCGCCACCGGGCGGGTCTTTCCGCTCGGCCCCAAATTCGAGCGCTCGCTGATCAATACCGTCATCGGGACCCAGGTCGACCAGCTCGACGTCAAGATTTACCCGACCGCAACCGACACGATCGGCGCCACGCCGTTTTTGGAGGCGGCATGGACCGGCGCGCTCGACGGCGCGCTCCTACAGGTCGAGCGCGCGTTTTTCGCCGCCGGCTGGGGCGACACCAGCCCGGGAACGGTGGTGCTCTTCGCCGGCCGGGTGTCGGACCTCGACTGCACCCGCTCCGGCATCGACATGAAATGCCGCTCGCACCTCGAATTGCTCAACATCCCGATGCCGCGACGGCTCTACCAGGCGGCGTGCAACCACGTCTTTGGCGACGCGATGTGCCAGTTCTCGCGGCCGAGCCTGGCGCTGACGTTTGGCGCCGGCGCCGGCTCGTCGCAGACCTCGATCAATGGCGCGCCGGTGACGACGACCCCCTTCGCGCAAGGATCGATCAGCGGCAAGAGCGGCGCCAATTCCGGGCAGACGCGCACGATCTTCGGGTTTCAGTCGGGGGGCAGCATCAGCGTCAAGCTCGCCTTTTTGTCGCCGGTCGGCACCGGCGACCAGTTCGAGATCCTGCCGGGCTGCGACCACATGCTCGCGACCTGCACCAACACCTTCAACAATGCCGTCCATTTCGGCGGCATGCCGTTCATCCCGCCTCCGGAGACCGCCGTATGACGACCCCGGTGCTGCATGTCTTTACGGCGCGGTTCAACCCGCTGCGCTGGCGCCAGCCGCAGCGGCACTATCTCGACTGGGCCCATCGCATGCGCGAGCTCGGCGCCGAGGTCACGGTCGTCGAATGCGCCTATGGCGAGGCGCCGTGGGTCTGCGCAATTCCCGGCGTCGTCCACCACATCGGGGTCCGCGCCGATTCCTGGGCGTGGGCCAAAGAGTGCCTCCTCAACCTCGGCATCCAGCGCCGCCCGGAGGCGCAATACGTCTGCTGGGCGGACAGCGACGTCTTCCCGCGCCGCAACGACTGGGTCGAGGCCACGCTCGACGCATTGCAGCACTACCACGTGGTGCAGCCGTGGGAGACCTGCTACGACCTCGGCCCCGGCGACAGTCACGCGCATGTCTGGCGCTCGTTCGCCCGCCAATACCTGCACGGCCACCCGATCGTCGTCGGCGAGGGCGAGGACTTTCACAAATTTTGGGGCGGGGAGCACGACTACCCGCATACCGGCTATTGCTGGGCGGCCAAGCGCTCGGTGCTGAACGAGGTCGGCGGGCTCTTCGAATACGGCGGGATGGGTGCCGCCGACCACCACCAGGCGGTGGCGATGCTGGGCCGCGTCAAGAGCTCGTTCCCGAAGACGATCTCGCCCGCTTACCGCGTCCTCCTCGAGGCCTGGGAAAAGCGTGCTACGCACGCGGTCAACGGCCGGATCGGCTATGTGCCCGGCACGATCGAGCACCGCTTTCACGGTGCGAAGCAAAACCGCCAATATTGGGACCGCTGGCAGATGTTTCTGCGCCACGGGTTCGACCCGATGACGGATCTGAAGCGCAACACCTGGGGTGTGCTCGAATTCGCCGGCAACAAGCCGGCACTCGAGCTCGAATGGGACCAGTATCTGCGGATGCGCTGGGAAGACGACAATGGCGAGGGGTTCGCCGCGTTTCACCGGCCGGGCCACCCGCCGGCACCCCCGCCGCGCGACCCGCCGGTGTCGCATCCCCATCATCCGCCACACCGCCATCATCACCCCGAGCCGCCGCATCGCCGCCATCCCGGCCGTGACTGACCAGCGCCGCGCCGCGGTCGTTGCCGAGGCCCGAACCTGGCTCAAGACACCCTATCACCACATGGGCCGGGTGAAGGGTGCCGGTGCGGACTGCCTCACACTCCTCGCCGAAGTCTATGAGCGCGCCGGGGTGCTGCCGCATATCGAGCTGCCGTACTATCCGCCCGATTGGCACCTGCACCGCGGCGAGGAGCGTTACGCCGACGGCCTCCTCGCCTATGCGCGCGAGATCGACCCGCCGCCGCAGCCGGCCGACATCGCGCTGTGGCGCTATGGGCGCTGTTTTGCCCATGCCGCGATCGTCGTCCTCTGGCCCAGGATCGTCCACGCCCAGGCCGACGCGCGGCTCGTCTGTTGGGGGGACGCCACACAGGGCTCGCTCGCCTGCCGCGCGGTGCGGTTTTTCGACCCGTTTTAGATGACCAACATCCTGGGGATCGGCCCCAACGCCAAGCAGCAGCAGCTCGCGGGCTCGCTGCGGTTCCAGACCTCGCAAGCGGGCAGCGTCATCCCGCTCGTCTATGGCACCACCCGCATCAGCCCGAACGTCCTCGACTACCAGGATTTCGAGGCCGTGGGCGGCAGCGCCGGAAAGGGTAAGGGCGGCGCTGCCGGCAGCGCCGGGAAGGCCGGCAAGTCGTCGCAGACGATGTACTCGGCCTCGGTCATCCTCGGCCTCTGCCAGGGGCCGATAACCCAGTTCGGGGAGGTCTGGTACAACAAGAGCGTCGGAGCACTCCTCGACCTCTTGGGGTTGTCGACCAAAAATCTCGGCGCCGACGGGCAGCCGGCCGACCCCTATTGGGTGACCAACCACGCGCCCAATGCCATCGGCTATTCCGGCACCGCCAACATCACGCTCGACAAGTACAACCTCGGCGCCTCGGCCTCGCTGCCGAATTTCACGTTCGAGGTCTATGGCATCGGCTCGTCGACCTGGCTCAATGGCGCCGACGCCAACCCGGCCTTTATCGTCAGCGATTTTCTGACCAATGCGCGTTACGGCGCCGGGTTTCCGGCGGCGAACCTCGACAGCCTGACGAGCTATTCGGAGTATTGCACGGCCTTGGGGGTGGCGCTGTCGCCGTCGATCGACACCCAGATACCGGCACAGCAGCAGCTCGCCGACATCGCAAAAATCACCAACTCGGCGATCGTGTGGTCGGGGGGCCTGCTAAAGATCATCCCCTATGGGGACATGCCGCTCAGCACGTCGTTCACGCTGATCACGGTCGCCGGGGCCGTCGCCGGCGGCGACACGATCACCGCGACCTTTACCGGCGCCGGTCTCGGCTCGCCGGTCGCGGTCTCCTACACGGCCGGCGCCGCCAACGTCAACGCCGACACCCTGTACATGAGCTCGTTCACCGGCGCGCTCGCCGGCCAGATCAACGCGAGCGGCCTGCAGGCGTTCGGCGTGCACGCCGGCGTGGCACCGAACGGGCTGATGATCTTCGACAATTCCGGCACCGGCACATTGGCGGTCGGGGTCACCTTTTCCGGCGCCGGCGGCGAAACCGCCACGATCAGCCCGCTCGGGACCTATTCCTGGCAGCCCTACACGACCCCGGTCTACAGCCTCGACGACGACGATTTCATCGTCCAGGAATCGACCGTCGGCTCGTATCTCGGGGTTACCCCCGGGACCGCGGCATTGCGCCAAGGGGCGACCCCGGTCACCGGCGGCTTTACCGACGACCCGGTGCACGTGCAGCGCTCCTCGCCGGCCGACGCCGCGAACTGGGTCGAGATCGAGTGCGTCGACCGCTCGAACTCGTACAACAAATGGCCGGTCGTCGCCTTCGATCAGGGGGCGATCGACCTCTACGGGGTCCGCAAAGACAGCAGCGTCAAGGGCAACGCGATCGTCGACGTGCAGCATGTCGGCCCGGTCGTGGCCCAGCTGGTGCTGCAGCGCAATCTCTATTACCGCAATACCTACACCTTCAATCTCGGTTGGAAATTCTGCCTCCTCGAACCGATGGATTTGGTGCAGCTGAGCGACCCCTACCTCGGCCTCGACAATCTGACGGTGCGGATCACCGGGGTGAGCGAGGACGAGGAGGGCACCTTGGCCATCACCGCGGAGGATTTTTTCGGCGTGCCGGCGGCCGTGCAATACCCGCAGGCCTGACCCCATAATGGGTGTCAAGAGCCTCGGCGCCGGCATCGGCACGCCCGCGTTCTTCGCGCGCCAGGCGGCCGCACCCACCACCTCGGTTCCGGCCTACAATGCCGCCGCACCGAGCGTGAACCCGCCCTTTTTTGTCGAGCCGACGCAGCAATTGCTGGCAGCGCTCGGCGTCGCCGGGCCGGCATTGATCGTCGGGCTCAGCGGCGGCCCCGCCGGCGCCTACAGCCCGTTGTGGGGCGGGGCCGAGGTGTGGGCATCGCTCGACGGCACGAATTACGGCCAGCCTTTTGCCGACGACGCCTTTTTCGGGGTGTCGGCGATGGGGCTCACCACCGCGGCACTCGCGGCCTATGGCGGGGTCAACCCCGACACCGCCGACACGCTCGCGGTCGACCTCAGCCAGTCGAGGGGCACGCTCGCGAGCGTCAGCCCGACGAGCGCCGCCGCCTTTGTCAGCTTGTGCGCGGTGCAGGCGAGCGGCGGCCCAATCGAGTTTCTGGCGTTCGAGACCGCGAGCCTCGTCGGCGCCAGCGCCTACCACCTGACGACCCTCTATCGCGGTCTCTACGGGACGGATGCCGCGAGCCACGCGCTGGGCGCGCAGTTCGTCTATCTCGGCAGCGGCGAATATTTCGCGCAGCCCTTGCCGGCGCAATACACGGGGGTGCCGTTGGAATTCAAGTTCCCGTCGTTCAATTCGACCGGCGGCGGCCTGCAATCGCTTGCCGCGGCGACGGCCTATCCCTACACCCCGGCCGGGTCCGGCAGCCTGCCGGGGCCGGGCTTCCAAACCGACGTCATCACCACCAACACGAATATCAGCCTGTGACGTGATGATGTGGCGGCGAATGCGTTCTTACGGATCTTCGAGCCCGCGGGCGGCGGGAGCTTCAACGCCATCTTACGGCCCCGGCCGCAAGATGGGGAGACTTGGCGCTTTACGCTGATTGGCGCCAATGCGGCCCAAGTCGTCGTGACGCTGACCCCCAATACCGGGCAGACGATAAACCTCGGCTCCGCCGGGATGCCGCTCACCGGGCACGGGGCGACCCGCACCCTCGTGTGGAACGCGCAGTTATCAACCTGGGTCGGCGGGTGACCGATGATCAGGCTCCTCCTCGCCATCGTGCTGTCGCTCGCGGCGGCGGGTGCGGCATGCGCGCAACAGGTGCCATTCGACCGCACCTGGCTCTATCCCGGCGGCGCCAGCTATGCCGCCGGGCTCGGCGACGACAACAAGGTCATCTCGGCGCTCAACGCCGGCGGCGCTCTGACCGTCACCCTGCCCTCGACGACGGCCATGGCGGCGAGCGGCTGGCAGATCGCTGTCGAGAACGACGCGGCGCATACCGTCACGGTCCAGGTCAACGGCACCGCGGGCGGCCATATCCTCTACCCGACGACATCAGGCGGGGCCTCGGCGACCTCGTTTTCGACCGCCGCCGGGAACAACGAGATCGCGGTCGTCGAATATGACGGCAACGGCAATTTCCGGATCGTCGCGGCGACCCCGGCTACCGCATTGGCGCTGGGCTTCTTCTCGGGCGGCAGCGTTCCGGCGGCGGCCGATCTCTTGGGCAGCAACGGGTCTGCTTTTGGCGGGGTGACGGTCGGCACCGGGTTGTCGCTGAGCGGGGCGTTTGGCGCGCAGACATTGTCGGCGACGGGCGGCGGGGTCGCGTGGTCGACCTCGGTCTACACGCTGACGACGACCCCCCTCGTCCTGCCGGCGACCAACTACCTGATCGAAATCGTCAGGCAGAGCGTCGCCGCCCCGATCACGGTCGATCTCGCCGCCGCGCCGCCGGCGAATTTCGTGCAGTGCGTAAAGGACGGCGGCAACAACTTCCAGGCCAACGCCGCCACCATCAAGACCACCGACGGCACCGCGATCGACGCCGTCGCCGGCTCGACCGGCTACGTGATGAACCAGGCCCGGCAATTCGGATGCTTCATCTTCGATGGAACGCAATGGGATATAATCTGAGGCTCGCTTGGGCCGCGTCCGCAATTTCGTTGCTCGCGCTCACTCCGGCCGCGCGTGCCGGCGCCGCGGCCGAGTTTCCGCCGCCGATGTGCGCGCCCGGCACCGCGACCGTGATCTGCCAGCTGATGATCGAGCGCAACAGCGTCTCCGACGAGTTGGCGCTGAGCGAGACCCGGCGCGTCGACGAGTCCAAATCGGCGCAGGCGAGTGCGGCCGCACTCGCCGATTACTGGCGGCATTACGTCATCGGCGCCGCGGCCAAGGCCGATTACTGGGGCCGCCTCTGGGACTGGCTCGCCGAGCATTTCCACCATCGCCGGGGCCGCTGAGCCATGCGCACCGGACGGCACCTCGTAGCGGCGGCGCTGATCGGGTCGCTGATCAGCACCGCCACAACCCCGGCCGCGGCGTCCTATATGGGGACGCCCCCGCTGCTCGTCGTCAACGGCGGCTCGGGCTTGACGACGGCGACGGCACACGCGGTCTTGACCGGCGAAGGAACCTCGGCCTTTGGCCAGGTCGGCCCCGGCGGGGCCGGCACCTTGCTCGCCGGTGTGGCGAGCGCCGACCCGACCTTCACCTCGACCCCGACCCTGGGGGCCAACGGCGGCACCGGCGGCACCTTGACGCTCGAGGGCTCGACGAGCGGCTCCGGCGTCATCCAGGTCGCCGCCGCGGCCGGCGCCGGCATCGTCTTCCAGCTGCCCTCGGCAAACGGCTCCTCCGGCAACGCGCTCACCACCAACGGCGCCGGCATCACGAGCTGGAGCCCGGTCGGCACGCTGACCTCGGTCACCTGCGGCACCGGGCTCAGCGGCGGCACGATCACCACGACCGGCACCTGCTCGATTACCGCCCCGGTTACGGTAGCGCTCGGCGGCACCGGCTCGATATCGGCCTCGGGGACGGCGCTCGACAACATCACCGGGTTTTCCGGGACCGGCCTCGTCAACCGCACCGGCGCCGGCACCTATTCGTTCATGGCGACCAACGCCGTCGCGTTTACCGGGGGCACGATCGACGGCGTCACGATCGGCGGCACCACGCCGGCGGCGGCCCACTTCACGACCCTGAGCACGAGCGGGATCACGACCTTTGGCTCGGGCGAGGTCGGGCCGGTCCGGGTCGTCACCGCGTCCGGAGCGGTGACGATGGCGACCACCGACAACACGATCGAGGTCGACAAGACGACCGGGGCCGCGACCACCGTAAACCTGGTGTCGTCGCCGACCCCGGGCACCCGGCTCTGCGTCAAGGATGGGAAAGGCGACGCATCCGCCAACAACATCACGCTCTCGCCCGCCGCGGGGAATATCGACGGCGGCGCCACTTTCATCATGAACCAGAATTACCAGAGCACCTGCATCCAGTACGACGGAACGAAGTGGATCATCTCGTAGTGCCTGCGGCATGAGCTTATGCGCTATGTATTCGCGGCACTGGTGGCGCTCGTCGCTGGCGCACAAGCGGCGCGCGCCGAATTCGACGGCATCGTAAGGGTCCCCAACAACGCGGCGCTCGCCGCCCTCAAATCGACGCAGGCGGCATGGGTCGAGCGGCTCGGCTTTACGACGATCGGGGACGCCGAAAAGGTCCTCTACGCCTCGAGCAATTCGGCCTGCTCGCTCAATGCCGGCGCCGGCGACAACGGCTCGCAGGTCGCCAGCGCCGACAGCAAGTGCTGGATCGCCACCTTCCCCGCAGTGGGCGCCTCTGTGGGCGAATGGGGGGCCGTCGATCTCGGCAGCGGCAACGTCACCGGCACCGACAGCTCGACCGCCCTCGACGCCGCGGCGGCGTGGTGTGGAAGGGTGACGGGCGGCGGGCGCCTCTTAATCGGCAACCACCGCTACGCGCACGACTCGGCCGCCAACTGGGTGGTGCCGCAGGGCTGCACGGTCGCCAGCTCGGGGCCGGTCGCCGGCGATCCCGCGACCAACCCCGTCAACTGGGCGTCGACGACGGGTGGTGCGATCTTGATAAACCCGACCAAGACGGTTTCGTTGTCGGGGAACCTCGACGGCGTTCTTGTGGCGCCCTATGGGATGGGGCCTGCGGCCTCGGGGCAAGCCTACTATCAGCAGGTTTTGACCTTTGCTGGGACCGGCATAACGATCGGCGCCGATCATGCGGTCATTACACACAGCGGCGTCGTCGGGTTTGCGCAAGGTATTTCGTCGACCGGATTTGCGCGCCTGATAATGGACGACGTGCTGATCGACGACACTGCCGGCCTGTTGTTGGCGAACAGTTATGACGTCGCCCACATCTCAAAGGTCCACGGCTGGTCTTGGACCGGCGGCAACGTCAACAACATCCCCTTCGACGTAGAGGCGATCACCGGCGTCGCGAATAACGGCTCTGGGTTAGTAAGGCTGACGGTCACCTCTACCACGGACCTCGCCACCGGTAATAACGTCTCCATCGAGGGAGTCGGGGGCGCGGTCGGCGCCAATGGCGACACATGGACGATCACCGTCATCGACTCGACTCACGTCGATCTTCAAGGATCGGCGTTCGCCGGCCTAACGCATACCTGCTCATGGGGCAGCACGGATAACGCGATATCCTGCACTACAATTCAGGGGATCAATCCTGGAGGTGCTGTTAGCGGGACGAATATTCAGTCCGGGACAACCGTCATGGCGGTTGATCCGATCAATAATCGGGTCTGGCTGAGCAACTACCCGACCGCAGCCGGCAGTAGCGTTACCCTCACCTTTGCGTTGGGAACCTACACCTCGGGCGGCGATTTGGTGCTTAATGGCACGCGACGCTCAGGCGCGTTTGTCAAGGTTACGGGGGGCACCCAAAACGATTTTCACGACATGTTCGAGTATGGCTATAAGAAGGGTTATTACGTTTCGACGAATTCATTGTGGAATTTCTTTCACGACGCGTCATGCGATGCCTTGATCGAAGGCAATTTCGTCACTACTGACAGCTGCATTTACTTAGACGCCAATGCGCATGAAAACGAATTCATCGGAGGCCAAATAGGCGGGTCGACGATCGGGGTCGACGAGCAAACCACCGGGGGCAATACCGTAAATCAGGTCATCGGCCTTAATTTCCGAAACCAGGCGAGCGATTTGTCAGTCATTGTTGCCGGGGTCGGCACCGACTTTTTGCGACTGGACGGGATCGCGACCAACCTTGGCACTGGCTACGTCGCGGGATATTTCGGGCAGAACTTCACGCTCGATGGGTTGGGCGCAGTCGCCGGATTGTTGTTGGTCGAGGAGCAGGACGGCACGGCTGGCGTTGCCGTTCCTGCGGCGACGCTCTCGGGAACTTGGACGCCGACGGTCTTGCTGAACGGCGTGCCGAGTTCTGGCATGACCTTCTCGACCTCGCCGACCGGCCATTTTCGGATCGACCAATACGGCTACATGATGGTCGATTTCGGGTTTCAGTTGTCCGCTCTGGGCAGTGGGACCGGCAACCTGCAGCTCGGCAACATGCCATTGAACTGCGTGCCGGGAATCGACGATTTCGGGCTGGCGCCGGTTTTCCATTTCGGCAATGGCACGACGCCTACCACGGGGCTTACTGGTCCGGTGTGGGGGTCAGCCACCGGCAATGCAAACTATTTTGCGTTCACCGAGTCGGACACAGCGATCAATGCCAATTCTCAGCCTGTGACCAATGCGAACATCACCAGCTCTCTTCAAACTGGTGGCACCTTCGCCTGCCGCACCCGATAAAAGGTAGCGCATGAAACATCGTCTACTGGCCGGCGTGCTAGCCTCGGGTCATGCCCTGAGTTTCGCTGCGGCGCTGGCGCTGGGGCTGCTGCCGTTCATCGTCCCGCTGTCGGCGCGAGCCGCGCTGCAAAACAACAGCTATCCGTCGACCGGCGCGGTGCTGTCCTGCCAAGGGCGGCCGTGGATCGACGTGATGTGCTATAGCGCCGATCCGACCGATACCAGCGACTCGACCACGGCCTTTACTACGGCGATCGCCGACGCGCTCACCAACGACGTGCCAATCCACATCCCGGCCGGCAAGTACAAGATCAGCAGCACGCTGACAATTGATACCTCGGGTTTCGGCGCCGCCGGGGTTCGCCTGATCGCCGACAACGCGACGCTCGATGGCGCCGCCGTATCGAGCGGCCCGGTGTTGCTGGTCCAGCGCTCCGGTGGGACGACCGGATCGCCGGCGGTCGACCAAAATTTCACAATCGAAGGATCTCTGTCGGTCCTATCGAGCGCAGCCGCCTACGCGGTCGCGATCGGCAAAGCCGACTTCTCCGACAAGTTTCAAGGGCTGCGTATCGAGCACCTGACCGCGGCCAACGCATCGAGCGCCGCTGGCGCCGGCGGCATCAAGGTCAACTATGTCGTCGGCGCCCGGCTGTGGCTCGGCGGCACCACCGCGGGCGGCTCGGCGGCGGCGGCCGCGGTCGCGGTCGAACAGGCTCAGGATTCGCAGATCGCCGGCGCCGGCGCGGCGAGCGGGGCGAGTGCTGCCTCGCTCCTCGTTGAGAACGGCATCTCGACCGGCAACACCTTTTCCGGCTTCAACTACGGCACCACGTCGAACACCTGCCTGTCGATCACCGCCGCCGGGGCCGCGCTGAACGCGTTTGTCGCCCCCAATTTCGGCTGCACTACCGCGGTCAACGCCACCGCCTCGGGCGCCGGCAACGTCCTGGTGCCGCCGGTTTTTGCCGGGGCCAACCGCGGCCCGATCTCGGGCGGCATCACGATCGTCGGCCGCGGCGCCTTGAGCCGCTACGTCGCCCCGGCCGCGAGCACCTATACCGCACTGTGCAGCGACGACGGCACGATGTTCAGCTCGGCCGCCGCAACCGGCTCGGGGGCGGGAACCTGGGCGGCGTCGAGCTTGCCGGTCACCCTGCCCAACCCCGCGACCTGCGGCGCCGGCTATTCGATCGGGTTCGCCACCGACGCGTCAAAGGCGGTCGTCCTGACTGCGTCGGCGGGCGCAATTCTCGCCGGCACCAGGTCGCTGGCGGCAATGACCCTCGGCCCCGGCAATTACGAATTTGTCGTATTGCGCTCCGACGGCACCAATTTCCGGGTGACGCAGGGCTCTTCCGGCAGCCTCGTCTACAATGGGGCCGCTGCCCCCGGCATCCCGTCGCGCTACGAATTTCCGGGCGGCCCCGGCTACCAGGCGACGCAGGGCGACAATGCCGGGGTCTTGTCGAGCTCGCTCACCTCCTCGGGTCTCGCGGTGACCCTGCCGTCGACGACCTCGGTCGCGGCCGGCTGGACGATCGGGCTCGCGGCCGACGCGATGCCGCTCGCGGTCCAGGTCAACGGCACCGCCGGCGGCCATATCCTGCTGCCGGCGGGAACCTCGCTATCCACCGCACACGTGCCGATCGACTACATGGCCTATGTCCAGTTCGACGGCGCCAATTTCCGCTTCCTGCCGCTGTGGAGCACGCCGGCGATCGGCAACGACGTGCGCATCTTTGGGGCCGTGGGCGACGGCTCGACCAACGACACGGCCCCGATCCAGACCGCCTGGGACCTCGGCCCGGTCTACCTGCCGCCCGGCAACTGGCACGTCACCGACGAGCTCGCCTGCAATGGCGGCAACGCGATGAGCGGGGCCGGCAATTACGTGTCGGTTTTGACGGTGGGGAGCGCCGGCGGCAACGATTTCAACATGAACGCCAACGGGGTAGTGCAGACCGGCGCCATCGTCGGCGGCCCGTGCTCGCTGACCAATTTCGAGATCGGCTTTTACCAGCCCGATACGGGCGGCATGACGCTCGCGAACATCATCCATTACCCCAAAGCCCTCGATGGCGACTTTGTCCATTACGGCACAATCGACAAGGTCCGCATCAATGCCGCGTGGGAGTGCTTTGGCGCGGCGGGCGGAATGAGCGGCACCCCCGGCGGGACCCATCTCGGCACGATCGATTGCAGCTCGTTCAACACCGGGCTCTACCTCCAGGGCAACGATGCCTTTTTCAGTGTCGACACCTGGGACCAGGAAACCGGCGGTCTCACCGCCAACCAGGGGGCGGTCTACGAGGCGGCCGGGGAAGCCGGCGCGGCGCAGTGCATCCATCTCGCCGGCGACGTGCAGGGGCCGGCCTTTGGCAAGGCCATGTGCTTTGCCCAGGGTGTGACCCTCGACAACGGCACCGCCTACAACATCCCGACCTCGTTCAATACCCTCGACCTCGACGGCGACGGCGCGCTGCTCAAGGTCAATGGCGGCGGCCAGGGCAACGCGGTGCGCGTCGGAACCCTCTATTCGACCAAGAGTGCCGCCGACACGCTCGGGACACTGAATATCGACGGCGCCCTGACCTCGGTCGAGATCAGCAACTGCCGGGTCTCGGCGGCGCAGACCTCGGCCCCCGACATCCTGGTCAATGGCGGCAGCACGATCCTCAATGGCTGCTACTATTTCTATTCGTCGCCGAACGAGACCCCGGTCGTGGTCACCGGCGGCCTGCTCAAATTCGCCAATGACCGGTTTGTCCTGCCGACCCCCGCGACCGCGACAATGATGAGCGTCGCCGGCGGCGCCAGCGGCACTCTCGAGCTCGTCGGCAACAATTTCTCCGAGCCCAACGTCGCCCGCGCCAGCGGCAACCCGCTGATCCACGTCAACACGGCGCTGTCGGCGCCGGCGCGCCTCATCATGACCGGCAACACCTTTCTTGGCGCCAATGTCGTCGGCAACATCCTCGAGATCGACCAGGACAACCCGGGCAACAACGTCCAGGGCAACTTTCTGAACGGCTGGCAGGTCGATCTCGGGTTCAATACGTCGGTTGGCTATTACGACTTCCCCGACGTACCGCTGCCGGTTACGAGCACGCCGCAATTCGCGACCAACGGCGATTTCGCACCGACCGGCGGTACTACCGACGCCACCTTTACCGGCAACATTTTGGGCCCGGCCCTGACCGTCGTCAGCGGGCTCTCCGGCACGATCGCGCACGGCGAAGAGGTCACCTGCGGCGGCTGCGCCCCGAACACCGTGATCCAGACCGGATCGGGGTTCAACTGGACGGTGTTGCCGGCGCAGACCGTCGCGAACACCGCGATGACCGTCGTCACCCCGGCGGTCGTCGGCAGCTATTTCCGGCGCGGCGACTTTGTCGATTTTCACCTGCGCGACACCTTCAACACCAATGCCTATACGACCGCCTCGGGGAATTTCGAGTTGCAGACCAACATGCCCGGCGCCCAGCCGTTCGAGGACCCGACCGGGATCCCGCTGTCGATCGGTTTTATCCAGAACATCACCTTCCTCTCGGGCCAAATCCCGTCCTCCGCCTATATCAACGGCCTCGGTCTCATCGTGCTCGGCTACTACCAGTCGGCCGCGATCCCGCTGCCGTTCAACACGAGCAACATTCTGCCGAGCACGGCGAACGTGTCGGTGAATGTCGCCGGCCGCTATCGGATCAGGTGATGGCCGAAGACGCGCAGCTCGCCGCGGCGGCGGCGACGATCGCCGAATTGCGCCGCGAGCTCGCGGCGACCGAACTACGGCTCACCCGCGCCGATGCCGCCCTGGGCGAGGTTGCCGCCCAGTGCGATCAAACGAAAGCAGCGCTCGGCGATGGGCAGCGGGCATTGGCGAGCGAGCGAGAGCAGCATCAGCGCGATTTGACAGCAGCAGCTGCCGCACTCGCCGCGGCCAATACCGCGACCGCTGCGGCGCGGGCGGCCTATGTCGCGGTGTCGATGAAATTCGACCGGATGTTCGGCGAGCCGGTCGAGGACGGCATTGCCGCATTGCGCAAGTACCGTACGCTCGACAATGTCGAGCACGCCTCGCTCGAGGCCGCGCGGCTGCACATGGCGGCGGCGGCACTGGGGTTGACGGACGCGGCGGCAAAGGACCTCGCGGCCCGCGCCGCGGCAAACCCCGCCGCAATGGCGGCACTCGTCGAGATCGCCCCTTAAAAGAGGAGCCGGCAATGACACGGACACTGGCGCTCGTGGCGCTCGTGGCGATGGCGCTCGCTTCTTCCGGCTGCGCCCAGATCACCGGCTTCACCGAGGCGGACGCCGCAAGTGCGGCCGCACTCGCGGCCGCGACCGGCGACACTGCCAACGCCGCCTGCTATGCCGACATCGGCAAGATCACGGTGGCGATCGAGGGTGCGGCTCAGGGACAGGCCGGCCTGCTGACCAAGATCGAGGCGAAGCGCGCCGTCCAGGGCATCCTCGCCGACCCGAGCTGCGCCTCGCTGTGGCTGGGCCTCGTCGGCACCGCGCTCAAGGGGACGCCGCTCGGCCCCTTCGTCCCCTAACCCTCCGCGCCAGCCTCTGCGCGTATGAGGCATCGCGAACCCTGGGCTCCGAAAGTCGGAGCCCTTTTCTTTTCCGCCCTACGATTATGAGGCAACCCGATGAGCGTGCTCCCGAACGACCTCGTCGCCTACGGCTCGGCCAACATGCCCGAGGCCGATGGGGTGGCGGTCGGCGGTGCGGTCGATTTCGCGCGCCGCGTCGCGTTTTACGACGTCAGCCCCGCCGGCACGATCGACTTTGTCTCGTCGAACGCTGCGGACACCACGGTCTACATCCAGGTGGCGGGGCGCGACTCGACGGGTGTGATCCAAACCCCAGCGGCGGTGGCCCTGAACGGCACCACCAAGGTCAACGGATCGCAGAGCTTTGAGCGGCTGCTTTATGGCGTCGTCTCGGGCGGCTCGCCAAATGGCCCGTTGGCCGGCCCGACCGCGGGCACCAACACGACGACATCGGGGACGATGACCAATGTCACGACCTCGATGACGGTCGCCGCGCATGCCGGCTTTCCCGGCTCCGGCAACTATTACGTCGCGGTCGACACCGGGGCGAATTTCGAGATCATGCAGGTGACGGGCGGCCAGGGCACCAACACCTGGACCGTGGCCCGCGGTGTCTCCGGCTTTCAGGGCGGGGTGGCGCACGGCTCGGGGGTCGCGGTCTATTTGATGCCGCTGGGCGATGTCGCGGCGCTGGCACATACCGCCACGGTCTCGGCCCATACCGCCCAAGTGGGCTCCGCCAACCATAGCGGCACCACCCCGCCGCTCTTCAAACTGCAATCCGGGGACGGCGCCAGTGTCGCGGCCGGCCAGATCATCCAGACGACCGGCGGCACCGGCCCCAACCAGTTGCGCATGATCATCGCGACCTCGGGCTACGGCACGGACATCGTCGCCGTCAACCGCGACTGGTCGACGGTGCCCGACGCCACCACGACCTATAACGTCAGCCAGGGCATCCTCTTCGAGACCGGGTTCGCGAGCTCGGGCGCCACCTATGGCGACCCCAACCCGGTGACCTCGGTGCTGCGCTCGTTTTCGACCGCGGCGGCCGACGTGCCGGCGGGCTCGGCCCGGTACTTTTACGAAAAGGTGTTTGTCGTCAACAACAACACCGCGACCGCCCTGACCGGGGCGCAGGTCGAGATCGCGAGCGAAACCCCGTCCTTGCCGTCGGGCGCATTGCTCGATATCGGCCTCACGACCGCGCTCAACGACACCAACACCTGCAACCCGCGCCAGCAGGCCTCGTCGTTTCTGCCGACCGGGCTCGCCTCGTTCACCACCCAGCCAGCCTTTGTCAACGTGCCGTCGCCAGGCAACCTGCCGTCGGGTGCCGCCCCCAACGCCGCCGGCGCGCAAGGCGTGTGGCTGCGGCTGACCCTGCCGGCCGGCACCGCCGCCTACAAGGGGAGCGCCGATTTGCGCACCCAGGGAACCACGACGTGAGCGATGGGGCGCTGGCGTTGCAGATCTTCTGCATCGCCGCGGCGCTCGCGGTGGCGCTGATGATCCTGATCCCCAAAGGTTGATTTTTAAGAAAAGGAGCCTGACACCATGAAGTTCCCCCGCCTCTTTCTCGCCGCAACGCTGTTCGCCGGCGCTGCGATGCCGGCCTTCGCCGGCTCGCTCGTCTCCGGTGACCTCCACATCGTCGTCACGCCTCCGGCCCTGGGCCTGGTGCTGCCCAACGGGACGCTGCAATGCCCGGTTCCGGGCGGCACGGTCGTGGCCACGGTGTCGACCTTCGGCGGCGACGGCACTGCCGTTACCTATTCGATGGGTGCGGGCTCGACCGGGACCGACGACCTCACCGACTTCGTGATCGGCCCGGCCACGGGCGTGGTCTCGGTGGCGGCGGCTGGCCTCACGACCTCGTCGCCCATGTGCGCGCCGGGTGCCGGGACGCACATCGTGAACGGCATCACAGCGTCGCAGAATTAAGCCAATGCGCACCCTGGCTGCCGGCGCCCTGCTGACCGCGGGGTTCGCTGTTCAGTCGCCGCCAGCGCCTGCGACCGGCGATCTGACGATCACCGTCACGGGGCCGCCCGCCAGCGGCGCCGGAACGCTGTCGCTCGCCATCGGCCCGGTCGGCGGCCCCTACACCGCCGTGCCGATACAGATGGACGAGGTTGGCACCTACGGATTCAACGGCGAGCCTGCCAGCAACGGTGTCCGCACGGCGAATTTCTCGACCCGCGTGCCCTCGGTCCCGGTCGGCGGCACCTTCCAGGTGCAGATTTCCTACAATGGCGTCCCGATCGCGACCCGGACGGAGCAGAATGCCGGCGCGGCCGGAACCGACGTGCCCTTCACGTTTGGCGCGGCGTTCCAGCGCGGCACGATCCCGAGCTACAGCTACACGCCCGGCACTGGCCTGCCGTTCTCCGCGGCGGCCTCCGCGCACGATATCAAAGTCGTGTTCGGTTCGTCCACGATCCCGGTGCGCGACGGCAACGGGGTCACGATCGGCTCCGGCGTGTGGGTGTGCGATGCCAACGCGCTCGCGGCACTCGGCGCCTACACCAAGAACGGCGGTTACAGGATCACCAGCAACGGCGCGCTGATGACCAGTTACGCCGTCGACGGCCCCTGCGTCGACCGGGCCAACGGCTCCCCGGCGGGCGCGCAGCTCTGGGCGCACTTTCCGGCGATCCAGCTCTGGCAGACCGCGCCCAACTCAGGCGTGCTCGGCGAGGTGCGGGTCGAAGACCCGTGGGTGGCGAACGGCCCTTGGCTCAACGTCGCGGCCAATGCCACGGCCGTGTACACCGGCGACATGGCGCTCTATGACGGGGCGGCGCTGATCGCCCAGCGCTCGACCGGCCTCGGCAGCGCCGAAGGGCCGTTCGCGATCCAGCCTGCCGCAGTGACGACCGGGATCAATGGGACTTGCGGCGCCGGAACCATCTCGACCAATTTCCAACTGCCGACCACGCTCCAAGACGGTGAGCCCGTGCTGTACAACGGGCCTGCTGCGGGCGGCACCGCGATCGGCGGCATGACGCCCGGCCGTGTCTACTTTTATGGCTCCTCCGTGGTCGGCAGCGGCAAGGGCAATCTTGTCCTCAGCCCCGCCAGCCAGAACGGCGGTGCCAACCCGCTCACCTGCCCCAACATCACCAGTCCTGGTGTAGGACCGCAGAATTTCACGCCCGTCGCCTCAGCCAACTATCGCGCCGTGGCGATAATCGGCCCAGACGAGGTTGGCAGCCCGCTCTGGCTTGCCGCGGCCAACCGTGCCCCGGCGGTCCATCTCAACCCGGCCCTGACCACGGCCGAGATTTCCTACCTCGAAGTGGCCGGGGTCATCCCGTCCTACTACACCAACCTTGCGGTTCTCCCGCTCTATAAGGCGCAGGGCAACAAAGGCGGTCCTGTCTATCGGCCGAACTCGACCGGGCTTGGCGATGTCGACGATGGCGCCGGCGGCGACCATGACGGGCTCGGCCCGCTCTCCGAATGGGAAGCCCGTGCCCTGCTCAGCGAAAATTCCGCGGCGTGGGACGGCGTGCGCGCCACCGCTCTGAGCGTCATGAACATTCCGACGCTGATGACCCTCAACGAGGCGACCGGCTACCTGCCCGCCCTCAACAACAAGACCTATCCCCAGCTCGGGGCCGGCCTGCCCAACGTGTTCTGGACCTATACTGGCAATGGGGTCTCCGGCGGCATGGAAATCCCGCCGACCGCGACCGGCGATACCTGCCCATCGTGCTTTCTCGGCGGGATGATGGCCGGTGTCGATGGGATGCATTGGGAGGATTACGGGCAGTGGCTGATGGCGCTGCTGACCGGCGACCGCAGCATGATCGACGTGCAGTATTTCGCGGCTAATGCACAGCTCATGAATATGAACGTCGACACGTTTGGCGTCGGCTCCCGCAACTTCGCGATGAACGGCACCCCCTACGTCGCTCGCATCTCATTTACGGACAGTATGCGGCGGACGGCGTGGGAGCTGCGCGAGTTCATGCGCGGATCGGTCATTGGCTCCGACAGCAACCCGGAGAAGCAATACGAATTCGACGTGCTGGCCGGCGATGTGGATAATTTCTACACCGTGACGCATCACTACGCCGACCCCGGCATGGCTGCCATCGGCGCGACGGAAGGGATTTCGGACTTCCTGGCCAATTTCATGCACTACTACGAGGAGACTTCATATTGTGCACAGAAGGGCTTGATCCGCTACACCAGCCCGATCACCGGAGGCAGCACGGCGGCCGAGTGCGACTACATGACCGTGTGGCCCGAACTCCTATGGGCATCGTCGTGGCCGACCTATTGGGCAGTGACGGAGCAGGTCACGGACACCTTCCCGTCGGCGTTCATGGCGGCGCCGGACCAGCTCCCGCACGCCAACGGCCCGAGCGAGATATTCACCCACTCAAATGCCGGCTTCCTCAGCGTCGATGCGACGGGTCTGTTCACGGCTAATGGCGGGTTATTTCCACAACTACAAAATGGCGACGCGGGGGTGATTTGGGACCTGAATCCCAACAACGACTTCGGGCCGACGACCAAGTATTTTACTTACAACGTCACCCAGCCGGCGGAAATGTTCCGGCTCTCGACGACCTGCACCGCGGCGACGGCCCTCAACCCCTGTCCAAGCCCGACCATAACCCCGTTCGTCCCGGCCCATGGCCCCTACTCCGCCGGTACGAATTTCAGCATGGCGTTCCAGTTTGCCTACGATCCCCCGAGCGGGCCGGCGGCGAACGGGCAGGGTGGCAACAGCAGCTCGGACTATGACGTGTGGGCACGGTCGGGCATGGCGGCCGCCCTAAACAATGGCGCGACCACGCCTTCCCTTGCGACTGCGTTCGCCAATGCCGACGCGCGGTTCGTCTACACCCCGCGCTGGGGTGACGCAGAGCGCTGGGCGATCGACCCGACCGTCAGGGTGCACTGACCCGCCGTGCGGCGGGTCCCTTTCCGGAGAGAGAAATGCCGCCACGCAAGCTGACTGCCATTGATCCGGAGCGAGCGCGCTACAAGATCGTGCGCCGCGACAACTTTGTCGACGTGCCGGGTCTGATCATGGCGGCCAACGTCGACACCGGGCTGTGCCTATTGAGGGATGCCAATGGCGTCTCGCAAGAGCACAAATTCGAACCCGATGGGTTCGCGATCGTGGCGGCCCGTCGATGACCGCCCTCGCAGTGACCGCGATGCCCGGCGCCCAGTGCTTCGACACCGACACCAAGCTCGACCTGGTGGCGGCACGGTCTCTCGCCCTCCGGGGCTATGCCGCGGCGATCCGCTATGTCAGCCGCGCCGTGCCGAACGGCCCCGGCGACATCGGCGCCGAGGAGGCCGCAACGATCATGACGGCGGGTCTGGGGCTGATGCTGGTGCAGCATTGCCCGCCGGCCTACTGGACGCCGTCGTCCGGGCTCGGCACGGCCTATGGCGGTGCGGCGGCGCAGAACGCCGCCGCGGTCGGCTACCCGGCGGGCGCGACATTGGCGGTCGACCTCGAAAACATGCGGCCCGGCTGCGGCAATCCGGCGATCGTCGCCTATGTCAACTCGTGGTCGCGCGCGGTCATTGCCGCCGGTTACGTGCCGTGCCTCTATTACAGCGCCGACTGCCCGCTCTCCCCCGAAGAGCTCTATCTCGATCTGGTCGTGACGCTCTATTGGCGCGCGCTGAGCCGCGACACGCCCCAGGTCGCGGTGTGCGGGCCCTGCATCCAGCAATTCGCGCAAATGGGCCAGGTCGCGGGGATCGACATCGACCGCGACGTGGTCATGGCCGACGCGTTCGGGCGCTTGCCGAGCTGGATGACCTCGCCGCCGGCGGTAGGGCCGATCGCGAACCCGGCCGGCGCATTATAACCGCACCCATCAGGGCACCGCGTTGACGGTAGTCTATCTTACGAAGTCGTCGTCATCGCCGTGGACGGTTCCGAGCGATTGGACTTCGGCCGGCAGCACGATTGAGGTTCTCGGCGCCGGCGGCGGTGGCGCAACCGCGACCCTGGCCAACGGCATTGGTTCCGGCGGCGGGGGCGGTGGCTATTCAAAGACCACCAGCCTGGCGCTGACAGCTGGCGGAAGTGTTCAATTCAGCGTCGGCGCTGGCGGCACGCCGGGCGTTGCGGGCGGCGGAACTTATTTTAACGGCACCAGTGTCGCGTCGTCATCGGTCAGCGCCAACGGCGGCGGTTTTGGGCTTGTTGCGAGCACCGGGGGCGCTGGCGGCACCGCAGTCAACGGCACCGGGCATACCGGCGGTGCCGGTGGTAATGGAGCGGGTGCGCCGGGCGGCGGCTCAGGGGGTGGCGCTGCGGCTGGCCCTTCGGGCCCCGGTGGGGCCGGCGGCACGTCAACCGTCTCGTCAGCGGTCAACGCAGGCGCGTCCGGCGCCGGTGCCGACAATGGCGGCAACGGCGCCAGCGCCGCAACCAGCTCGCTCATAGGCGCCACTGGCGGCAATAGTGGCCCCGGCGGGGCCGGCGCTGGCGGCGCTGGCGGGGCCGCATTTACCGCAGGATCAGCCGGGACCAATGGCGGTGGCGGTGGTGGTGGCGGCAGCAACCAAGGCACCACCGGGACCCCGGCGGGTGCCGGGGGCGCCGGCGGCAACGGCACCGAATGGGATGCCTCACACGGCTGCGGTGGCGGTGGCGGCGGTGGCGGCGGCAACCAAGGCGGCCCGAACGCCGGAGCGGGTGGCAACGGCGGGCAATACGGCGGCGGTGGTGGCGGCGGCGGCTATGCGACGGGCGGCACCGGCGGGACCGGCGGCGACGGTCTCATCGTCATCACCTATACGCCGAGCGCTGGAACAACCGTCACCATCGATGCCACGATCGCGACGGAGGCGCTTGCACGCCTCAAAGCCGACCCGGCAGCACTCGGCGAGATCATCGCCAGGCTCATCGCCGATGGCATCTTCTTCGCCGAGAGCACCGTTGCCGTGCGCAGCGATCCGGTTGCTCCAATCGAGGGAGCAGCCGGACAGCGCGCCGATGCCGCACTGCCGTTCGAGCCGGGCGCTACCGCGCGCGGCGACCCGGCAACCCCGAGCGAGGCCGCCGCGACGCAGCGGGCCGACCCGCCGATCCCGATCGAGGCGCCGTCCGGCGCCGCGCGCCGCGGCCCCGCGGCGCTCGAAGACCTCGGCGCCGTCGCGGCTGACGGCACGACACCCGACGAGATCGTCGCGCGCCAGCGGAACGACACCCCGCTCCCGGCCGAGGACCCGGGCGGTCAGCGGGGCGCGGCCGGCGCCCCGGCCGAGGCGTCGGCGGCGGCCCGCGGCGATACGACTGCCGCGACCGAAACCCTGATCGCGGCTTTGCGCGGGCACGGCCTGGCGCTCGAAACGACCGGGCTCGTCGCCATTATCGCCGACGCGCTGCTGCGGATCGAGCTCGCGGCGGGGCTGCGCGGCGACGCCAACCCGATGATCGAGGCGACCGGAACCGCGTCGACCGCGGTCATCGGCGACAGCAGCCCCACGATCGAGTGGACCGCACTTCTCAGCGCCGACACCCCCGCGACAGCCGAAGCCGCCGCCGCGGTCGCGACGGATTTGCGCGCGCTCGGCGAAATTCTGGTCATGGCGCGCGCCGACCGCGCCGGCACGGTCGAATGGCTGAACCTCGCACGGCTCGACGCCGGGCTCCCGGACGAAGCGCTGGGCCAGGCGCTGGCGTTCGTCGACACGCTGCTTCAGCTCGAGGGCGCGGCCTCGGCAATCCATGATCACGCCGCCGTGATCGAGGCCACGGCGAGAGTGACGCCGTCGAGCGCCTCGCCCGCCGAATGGCAGGCGATCGTTTTCCATGTGCTGGGCGACGGCGACCTCGCGGTCGAAATACAGCAGCTCGCGATGGTCCCGCTTCTTTCGCTCGGCCGGGTGCTGCGGTCGCTCGGCAAACGCCGGGTGCTGCGGTCGCTCGGCAAACGCCGGGTGCTGTAAGCGCCGTAATCCCAAAATCGAGGCCGCGAGCATGCGCCTGACCACCCCGTTCGACCCGATCGAGCCGGGCGAGACCGACAATTTCGCCTTTGACTTCACTGCCGACATGGGCGCGGCGACGCTTGCCGGCACCACCTGGACCTGCGCGCTGGCACCCTACCAGACCGCGAGCGACCCCGCGGCCGGCTCACGCATCATCGCGACCTCGACGGCGACGACGATCGCGGTGCGTGACCCGCTCACCGGCAATCTCGCCGTGAAGACCGGGTTCTTTTCGGTGGCGCTGGTCGGCGGCATGCCAACTTCGGCGATCGGCGCCACCTATGTCCTGAGCGCCACGGTCACGACCTCGGACGGCCGCACCCTGGTGCTGAGCTCGACCGTGCTGTGCTCGCCCAATTCGGCGTCGCCGGGCTGAATGCGATGCCCGAATATTCGCCGCGCGTCGAGCTCGGCCACATCCTTCAGGGCGGCCTCTTTTTTGTCGGCGTCATCAGCGTCGTGTTGACGATCATCTTCGCCGTGGCGCCGGCGTGGAATGCGCTCTCGGCGCGCCAGGCCGAGATCGACGCGCGCCAGGCGGCGCTGACCGCAGCGATGGGTGCCATGGAAGCCGCGATCAGCCTGCGGGTCACCGCCGACGAGCAGCGCATGGACCGCTCCGATCAGCGCATGGACCGCTCCGATCAGGAGCGTCGCGATTTCGAGGTCGAGGAGCGCGCCGCCGTGCAGAAAGTGCTCGACGCGATCGCGCTCATCGCCAGGAGAATCAAATGAAATACGTGCTTGTCGCGGCATTGGCGGCAGCACTCTCGGGCTGCAGCCCGTCGGGTGCGGTGCCCTTGCCACCGGCAGCCCCCGAACCGCCAGAGGCGAGGGCGCCCTTGCCGCCGCATCACGCTGGCCGCGCCGAAATCAACCGCCTGGTCGATCGCCTGCTCCGGCGCCTGACCGAGATGCGCGACCAGGAGGTGCGCCACGATGCAACCGAGAGCGTTGCCGCGCCGCCGGCGCCGCCGGCGGGGCCCTGAAAATGGACAAGGTGTTGCACCTCGCCGTGATGGTGCTGATAGGGCTCGTCATCGTCGCGGTCAATTTCGAGCCCGACGTTCCGTCATGGGCAGCGCCGTGGCTCAAGGACGCGGTCAACGCCGCGATCATGCTGGCTGCGTTTTTGATGAACCCGACCGCGGTCATCGGCCGGATGATCGGGCCGCGGCCGGCCCCTACGCCGTGATGTCGTGACGACGCTCGCTTCCGACATGCGCGGCCGGACCGACCGCCACGTGATCCTTAGTGCGGCCGGCGCGCTGCTGCTCGCGGTCGTCGGCGCGGTCCTGATGCACGCCAAATTTTAACCAAGCCGAGACGGCGCCTTACCCCGGAACGAATCGAGGACGATGCAATGCGCGACGAGCCCGGCGACAGCGCCGAGATCCTCGACTTCCCCGGGCGCGAGAGCACCCGCGGCGCAAGTGCGGTGCGGCTGGCGATGGCGATCGTGGTGATTCGCGGCCTCGGCCGCGTGCTGCGCGACGGGGCCGCCCTCGCGATCCTGCTGCTCGCCGCGGTCGGGCTCGTCAGCCTCTTCGGGCGCTGATCAGGCCGCGACGGACTCCGCCGGCGCTGCCGCCTTCGCCGTCCTCGCGACCGGCGCCGGGATCTCCACCGCGCGGTACAGCCCGGCCTCGACGGTCACCCGCCCGGTCCTCGCCAGCCGGTTCAGGTTGGCCGCGACCAGCCCCGGCGGCCAGCCCAGCGCCTTGATCAGCGCCTCGCGCCTGATGCCGGTCGCATTGTGCCGGCGCAGCACATCGACGATGCCGGGCTTCGCCGCCGCCGAAGCGGCCCCTGTCGTGCGCGGCACGCCGATCAGCGCCTCGGCGTCGTCGATAAGCTTCCTCGCCGCCGCGATGTGCCCCGGCGCCTCGCCGATCGCACCCTTGGTCGCGGCCTCGAGCTTCGCCCGGCAGCCGCGCAGCAATTCGATAATTCCCGCCATTGCCCTACTCCTGCGCCTCGCACCCCCGCGCGAGGGTTTACCATGCCGGCGCCGATCGCTCCTAGCCGATACCTTCAATGCGGCGGCGACGCCGCCAGGCTGGCGGCCGCGAGCGCGACGACGCGCGGGATCGGCGACCGGCCGCCCTCGAAGCGCACGATCTGGTCGCGGCTCATATCGAGCGCCTCGGCGAGCTGCGCCTGGGTCAATCCGAGGCGCTTGCGCAGCGACCGAAGCTCGTCTGGACGCATCGCGGGAATAACGGTAGCATCGTCCGGTCGCCGGGCTTGCTTGGCGCGGATAGAAACATTGCTACGCACGGGGATGTGCGGGTTCCGATCGCTCCCCGCTCCTGGTGAGCGGGGAGCGCGCCCGATGCTACCCATGGATCATGTCGTAATCAGCGCCGGGGTAGGCTGCCAGCACCTCGGCCCGCAGATCGCTCGGGCAGTTGGCAAGCGTCTGATATCCCGCCGCGGCCAAGGCGCGCTGCATCTCGGCCCCGCCCCAAAGCACGACGGCATGCTTGATTGCCGCGACCTCGCGCCCTGGGCGGCAGTCGCGATTGACCATCGCCAGGAAATCGCCGGGACGATAGGCCACATCCCATGCCGCCTCGGTTGCTGCGCCATTCCTAGCTGGTGTCGGGCGGATCAGAACAGGTAGGCCGTAGCTGCTCATCGGGTGGGCCGTCGATGCCCAACATCCGTAGGTGCCTGCGTCGGTCACGACTTGCACACGCGGCCCCAGATCGGGGTGATCGTCTGGACGTGTTGCGCTCATCTGCGCTCTCCCTTCTGCACTCTACCTGTAGCTCTTTGCCGAGCCGTGGCGGTACGGGTTATAGCCTTCGCCGCCCTCGTTATAGCCGCGGTCGTATGCGCGCTCTTTCGAGACCCGCGATGCGTTCGGCCGAGCGCCCCGTGCTCCGGCCCAGCTCTTGGGAGCTGCTTGCCGGGCTGCCCGGATCGCGGCCTCTTCCGCCCGAAGTGCGGCGACTTGCCCGGCGGCCAGCGTCACGATCACGGTGGAGGTTGAGTCGACCACCGAAACCCCGTCCCGGCCGAGGTAGAGAGGGCGCCCATCGATCTTGATGTTGAGGCCGTCCTTTGTGACTTCCTGGCCGTTGATCTGCATTTCCGTGCTCCCGTCTGACACTCGTAATGTAGGATTTTGCAGCATCGTATGCAAGCAGAAAATGCGGCTTTACGCAGCTTTTTTGGGGCGGGAGCGAGGGTGGCGGGGCGGCGAACGCCTCGGCAACCGCCGTGCCGGCCCCGTGCCAGCCGGCCGCGCGCGTTCGCGTCGCGGGCGCTCACGTCGCTCGCAGACGCGGCAGCGGCGTTTCCGACTGTGCCGGGTTCTGTGCGGACGCCGGCACCCCCTTTGCCGATCCTGCCGCGCCGCTTCATGCGAAAAACCTCAGGAAGACTGCGGCGTTGGTTGGCTGGGGGACTAGGATTCGAACCTAGACTGGCGGAGTCAGAGTCCCGCGGCCTAGCACCGAAAGGGGCGGCTTTCCTTGGCTTTTGGGCCGCTATCCGCTGTCCCTGTGCCGGGTTTTGTGCCGGTGACCGCCGCCTGCAGGTGCTCATTTTCCAAAAACGCGTAAATCTGCTCGGTCACCAGGACCGACGAATGCCCGAGCCACCGGCCGACTTTCTCCATGCTCATGCCGTGCTCTTGCAACAGCCGACAGCCGCAGGTTCGGCGCAGATCGTGCCAGGTCAGCGGCGGGATCTTGGCGCGCCTTGCGGCGCCGGCGAGGCCCTTGTTCATCGCCTTGTAGCGCTCGCCGGTGTCGCCGTTGATCAACACATAATCCGAGCGTAGCTGCGCCGGCTTTTGTGCCAGGATCGCGCGCGTCCGGGGCAACAGCGGCACCTCGCGGGCGCGGCTGTTCTTGCTGGTGTCCTCGCTGACTTCGATCGCGTTTTTGTCGAGGCGGAGAACCGGGCCAGAAGCGGCCAATCGACCCCGGCGCAGCGTGAATTGTTCCCCCCGCCGCAACCCGGTATCGATGGCGATGGCGATCGCGTCGGCAAGGTCCTGCGATCCGTGACGATCGGCCGCCGCCGCAAGCAGCTTTGCTTCTTCCTCGATCGACAGATACCGCCGGCGCGGCGCCGCCTCGCGCAGCCCGCGCTTCTTTGCCCGCTTGAGATAGCCCGCCACCGGGTTGAAATCGCACCATTCGAGCTCAATCGCGAACCCAAACATGCTCGATAGACAGGCGAAGTCGCGGCGTATGCCGCCGGCCGATATTGCCTTCGGGCGCCGCTTGCCTCTCATCCCCTCGGGGATACGCACGCCCTCGCGCCTTCGCCCGGTCTCGAATTCACTGAGCTTGGCGCTGGTGATTTGGTCGAGGTAAAGGCCCTCGAAGCCATCGGTCAGCGCGTCAAGCGAGACGGCGTAGCGTTTGGCGCTGCTTGGCTTTAGCCGGGGCAGATGCTCGTCGATAAACCGAACCCCGAGATCGTCGAAGGTGCGGCGAGGGCGCTCACCAAAGGCGACGCGGTCCAGTTCTTCGAGCCAGGACCTCAGGCGCCGGCGCGCAACTTCTTTAGCCGTTGTCTTAAGGGACCGGCGGAGATCACGGCCTTTACGCTGGACACGTCCCCACCAGACCCCGCCGCGCTGATAGAGGCCCGCCATTCTTTCGTCCTCTGTCCATCCCACCATCGCCAGAACAGCGCTTCGTCAAAGCGCCACGCCCCGCCTTCGCCCGCTGGCTGGTAGGCGCCCGGTATCTTGCCCGCCGCCGCCATCGCGGTAAACCAGCGGCGCGAGAGCCCCGTGGCGCGCGCCAGCGACGCGCTGCTGACGTGGCCGCGATCAGGCATCGCCGGCCACGCGCAACCAGGCATCCCGCAGAAATTTATGCCAGGCTCTCGCCGCTGCCCTCTTTGCTCCGGCGATCGAAGCATAGGGGCGGTCCCGCAAGTAATACTGCCCGCTGACGCTCAGCATGGAGCCCGAATAGGCGCGCTGCCAACCCCGATCGACCTGCCAGCTTAGCGCCATCACCCGCGCTCCTTGCGCGCCTGATCCATCGCCTCATTGAGCCGCGCGGCGGCGCCGGGATCACCGCCGCGGTCGGGGTGCGCCTTTTCGAGCTTGGTGCGCCACACCGCCTCGATGGCGGCCAACGGCCAGTCGCGCTCGACGCCGATCACCTGCCACCACGGCGGCTCGCTGCTGGCCGGCGGCGGGAGCATCGGGCGCGCTCCTTCGACCGCCTGCTCGCGGGTGTAGGTGCCGTAGCGTTCAAAGGCCCGTAGCCCGGTTAAGGTCAGCGCAATCGCGTGCAAATTGTCCGCCCGCTCGCCATAGCTGTCGCAGGCCAGCACGCGCAAGTCGGAGCCGGCGGCGCTCCGAGGCATCGCCCACCACACCGCAACGGCGGGATCGATCCGGCCTTGACGATAGGCCGGCGCCATCGAGATCACATGGCCGCGCGCACCCCAGCGCTGCATTTCCTCGGCTATTTCCTTGTGCGCCTTCGCCAGCGAAGTCCGAAACGGCGAGCGCTGGCGCTCGGCCGCGCGCGGCTTGCCCTCCGGCCAGCACAGCGGAAACTCGGTCACCTCGTCGAGCGAGCGATATTCGACCATCACCCGCCCCTCGCGCATTGCGCCAGAGTCTTGCCGCGGCCTGACACCATCCACTCGTCGACCGCCAGCATCGTCGCCAGCACGGCGCGCATTGTGGTCAGCTCGCGATCGGCCGCCTCCTGCTTCATCCGGCCGCCGGCAACCCACTTCGGATAGACGCGCTCGCGCAGCGCGATCTCGCGCTTGACGCAGGCGATCTGGGCAGCGGAGTCGGTCATTCCGCGGCCTCGGCGATGGGCTGTCGCGGCGGCCTGCGAGCCTCGTGCAATGCCTCATCTCGAGTGCAGCCCTTGCGGCGAAGCGTTTTGTAGACCTGGAGCTGCGCCGGGGTGAGCCCGCGCAAGTCAACGTTTTTTGCGGCCAACGCCGCCTTGCGGGCGGCCGACATGCGGGCGCGCACCTCGGGATCGGCCAACGCCGCCTTGCGGGCGGCCGACATGCGGGCGCGCACCTCGGGATCGGCCAACGCCGCCTTGCTGGCGGCCGACATGCGGGCGCGCACCTCGGGATCGGCCCACGCCGCCTTGCTGGCGGCCGACATGCGGGCGCGCACCTCGGCCGAGCGCTTATAGGTCCGGCTCACGCCATCTCTCCCGGCAGCAGCGGCCCGAGATCGGCGCCATCGGCGAGGCCGTCGATCGCAGTCGCGAGGCGGCGGCGCTCGGCGAAGAGGCCGTGGCGGCGGGCGCGTTCCAAAATCTCGTCGCGCATGTCGAGGAAATCGGCGAGGGCCTGGCCGAGCATCTTTTGCTGCGCGTCGTCGCGGAAAGTGCGCGCCAGCACCGGAGGCATCGCCGGGTGATACGAATAGCGCACGACGAAGTCGAACTCGCCGACGAAGATCTGCCCTTGCGCCTGCGGCAGGTAGTCGGGGCCGAACCCGTCGATCAGGTATTGCAGGTGCGTCCATGGGGCCGGGCATTTCAGCTCCAGCGCCGCGGGCTTTCCGACAATGAGCCGATCGGGCGTCGCGCCGACTCGCCCGTCGTCGGTCGTCAGAAAGCCGACCGCGGCCGTCGCGACCTCTTGCTCGAACTCGTACATGCGCAGGGCCGCGGGCTCGAGCTCCTGGCCGCGCTCCATCCACTCGATACCCTCGATCGACTCGGTGACCTGGTTGAGCAGCAATTCGGCGGCGAGCCGAAAGGCGTAGCCGCGCGCCTGCTTCGAGAGCTGCCATTTCGCCGGCGTCACGATGCGGTGAAATTGCGAGGCGGTCGGGATGCCTAAACGAGCGCGGAGCCATGCCGCGCTTCCCTGTTCGCAATCGATGATCTTCACGGGGGCGCCTGCGTGCAGCCGTGTAGCTGATGGTGGATCATGGCGCGCCCTCCGCGACCGGCTCGTCGCCGAGCAAATGGCAGCACGAGCACAGCCACAGGGTTTTGTCGCCGCGCCGATAGCGACGGAGGCGGTGCGTGCACTGGCATTCGCCGACCCGGTGCACGACGAAGGGCAGCTCGGTTACGGAATCGTAAAGCTCCGGTATTATCGGCGGGCCCACCACGTCATCGGGACACTCGCATCGCGGCGCCTCGATCGTCTTTTCTGTCGCCGCGGGCTGCGCCTGGTCGCCTTCGCAGCAATGCGCGATCCCCGAGCCGCCGCAGTCGGGGCAGGGAAGCTGACCGCGCACCGTCGCGCATTTGCCGCTCCGCACGCGCAAACTCGTGGTCCTGGCCGATATCTGGCCGCGGCCGTGACAGCGTTCGCATCGCATCACAGCCCCCATCCGCTTGACGACGAGCACCCGCCGGCGAGCGAGGCCGGGCCGGCCAGGCGCGCCGGCCCGTAGCGGCGCCGCGGCACGTCGTCGGCAAAGGGCTTGGCCGTCGCCATCTCGGCCGGCCATTCGCCGGCGGGGGCCGCGAGCCGGGGTGCTGCGTGGTTGGCGGCGACCTTGCGGCGCAGCTCGGTTATGCAGCGCTCGGCGCCGCAGGTCCGGCGGTTGAAGAACGCCTTTGGGCTCTCGCCCTCGCCGCGTTGCAGCACCGTATGGCAGCATGCGCATTTGCGCACGGCCTCGGCGCTCACGGCCGGGCCTCGCGCCGGGCGGTGTTGAACACCTTGACCATGACGCGGCCGTCGGGGCGGTGCCGCGCCCAGCGCATCCGGGTAAACCCGACAGCGCGCAGGCAGGCGGCGATCGCCGCGAAGTCGTCGGGGCTCGGCCCCGTCGCCGCCAGCGCCTTCAGGGTCGCGACATCCTCGTCGCCGACGATGCC
>DATKHX010000116.1:0-2565 GCA_035510075.1 Allostellaceae bacterium | reverse complement strand
GTCAACTACAAGAACATCTGCCCTGCGGCGCTGGGCTCAAAAGACCAGCAGCCGGCGGCATTCTCGCCGAAAACCGGGATCTTCTACGTCCCGACCAACCACGTCTGCATGGATTACGAGCCGTTCAAAGTGTCCTACACCGCCGGGCAACCCTATGTCGGCGCGACTTTGTCGATGTACCCGCCGCAGGGCGACAACAACCTCGGCAACTTCGTCGCCTGGGACGCCGGCACCGGCAAGATCGTCTGGTCAGACCCGGAACCGTTCTCGGTGTGGTCGGGGGCACTCGCCACTGCGGGTAACGTCGTCTTTTACGGGACGCTCGAGGGCTATCTGAAGGCGGTCGACATGCAGACCGGAAAGGAGCTCTACCGGTTCAAGACGCCGTCCGGGATCATCGGCAACGTCAACACCTATACCCACGGCGGCAAGCAATACATCGCGGTGCTGTCAGGGGTGGGCGGCTGGGCCGGCATCGGCATGGCGGCCGGGCTGACCAAGGACACCGAAGGGCTCGGCGCCGTCGGGGCCTACAAAGCGTTGGCGAACTACACCCAGCTCGGCGGAGTGTTGACGGTCTTTGCGCTCCCCGACTGATCCCTCGCTTTCCGCGGATAATTCACGCGAGGCCGGTGCCCATCTCGGGCGCCGGCCTTTCTTCTCCGGCTCGGTTATGAAGCTTCGATACGTCATCGCGACTTGGTTTCCCGTATTTGTCAGCGCCGCCGGCATCCTCGCAGCGAGCTTCACATTGGCGGCGGAAAGCGGCCAGCCGACACAAAAGCCCTACACGATCCAAAACGGGAAGGTCGACAAAAAGACCTACAACGGCTGGCGGCGCTACACCGAATCGTGCATGCGCTGCCATGGGCCGGACGGCGCCGGCAGCTCTTATGCCCCCGATCTGGTCGATTCGGCCAAGCACATGACGCAGGACCAGTTTAACGAGATCGTCGTCAACGGCAAAACCGACGTGAACACCGCCAGCGAAAACGTGATGCCGCCCTTTGGCACGGTCGAGGACGTCATGAACTATCTCGACGACATCTGGGCCTATCTGAAGGCTCGCGCCGATGGCGCCCTCGGCCGCGGACGGCCGCCGCGGATCGGTGATTGAATGGGTGGGTGCGTGCGTTCGGTCCTGATGGCGCTGCTCGGCGTCGCCCTGATTTGCGCCGGCCGGCCGGTTGCGGCGCAGACCACCGACATCGTCGATCGCACTGCGCTCAAGGTCTGCGCCGATCCCAACAATCTACCGTTCTCCAACGACAAGCAGCAGGGCTTCGAAAACAAGATCGCAGACCTGGTGGGCGCCTCGCTCGGCCTGAAGGTCGAATATACGTGGTTTCCGCAGGTTATCGGGTTCGTGCGCAATACCTTACAGGCGCATCGCTGCGATCTGGTGATGGGCACGGTCGCGGGCGACGACATCATGCAGACGACGAACCCTTATTACTTCACCACTTACGTCATGGTGTACCGCTCGGACAAAGGGCTTGCCTTCGACGGCTTGCAGGACCCTCGGCTGGCGGGGTTGCGCCTCGGCGTCGTCAGTGCCACGCCGCCCTCCGATCTTCTGGTGCGCCACGATCTGATGGCGCACGCCAAACCCTATCAGCTGACCGTCGACACCCGCGCCGAATCTCCGACCCACCAGATGGTCCAGGATGTCGTCGACGGGACGATCGATGTCGGTTTTCTGTGGGGTCCGATCGCCGGCTACTACCGCAAGCACGACGAGCTGCCGCTGACCCTGGTGCCGCTGAAAGACGAGCCGGGTGCGGCGCGCATGAAATACCATATCGCGATGGGTGTCCGCGGGAACGAGCCCGATTGGCGTCGCCGCGTCAACGCCGTGATCCTGAAGCAGCAACCACAGATAACCACCATCCTGCGAGAGTACGGTGTGCCGCTGCTCGATGAGCAGGGCGAGCTGATCAAACCGTGAGGGCGCGGGCGACGAGACGGGCGATCGCCGGCCTCGTGCTGGCTCTCGTGTCGGTGGCGAATCCTGGCGCTCGCGCCGAGCCGCCGGAGCCGCAAGGGTATCGGGCCTACGACTATCGGGCGCCGACACCGGCGACCGTCGCCGGCGGCGCGGCGCTCGACACCGCGGGCGCTCGGCGGCTGTGGAAGGGTGGCGGTGCGGTGTGGATCGACGTGCTCGCCGGACCCCACCGACCAGAGAATCTGCCGTCGGCAGCCGTGTGGCTGCCGGTGCCGCGGCATGATATCCCCGGCAGCCTGTGGTTGCCGGATGTCGGCCGCGGCGAGCTCAACGCGAAGCTCGAAGCCTATTTCCGCGCCAACCTCGAGCAGCTGACCAAGGGCCGGCGCGACGCGCCGGTCGTCTTTTATTGCCTCGCCAATTGCTGGATGAGCTGGAACGCAGCCAAGCGCGCGGCGAGCTGGGGGTACACGCGCGTCTATTGGTATCGCGACGGCACCGACGGGTGGAAGGCGGCGGGCCTGCCGCTCGCGGCGGCGGCCCCGGTCCCGGGATACCGATGAGCAAAGCCGTCGGCTTGGCGTGGGTCTGGGTGATGTTGGCGATCGCGCCGGCCT
>DATKHX010000115.1:0-3121 GCA_035510075.1 Allostellaceae bacterium | reverse complement strand
AATTCATCTTGTCGGGAATGAGCATGACGATGGGACGACTGCCCGCCGGGAACAATTCGCGTCCTGACCACCCCGTAGTTCTGCAACCCGGCATGATCGCCGAGGCGTCGATTGTACCGGTGCAGGTTCACGGTGCGGATTCCGACGATGTCGCTCGGTCATTCCGAGATCATGTCGCTCGCTGTTCCGACATGATGTCGCCCGCTTGAGGGGGCGTCTTGCTGGTAGTTGTTTTGTGGCGGGAAGCGGGGTGTAGGTCAATCCTTTGCTGCTGTTCTCGGCCGGGCTCGGCGTAGGCTGTCGCCGGACAGATCGATGCGATTGGCGTTGTGGACGAGGCGATCGAGAATGGCATCGGCGTAGGTTGGGTCACCGATGACGTCGTGCCATTTGTCGACAGGCACCTGGCTGGTCAGGATGGTCGAGCGGCGGCCGTAGCGTTCTTCGAGGATCTCGTAGAGATCGCGGCGTGCACCGCCGTCGAGCGGTTCGAGGCCCCAATCATCGAGGATCAGGAGCTGAGCGCCGTTGAGGCTTCGCATGATGCGCGCATGGCGCCCGTCGCCGCGGGCCAGTGCGAGATCGGCGAAGAGCTTGGGGACGCGCTGATACAGAACCGAACGGTTGTCGCGGCAAGCCTTGTGGCCGAGAGCACAAGCAAGCCAACTTTTGCCGACGCCGGTTGGCCCGCACAGGATCAGATTGTCGTGCGCATCGATCCATTCGCCGGCAGCAAGCTTGTGGAACAGGGCGCGATCGAGGCCGCGCGCGGCACGGTAATCGACGTCCTCGACGACGGCATGGTGGCGCAGTCGGGCATAGCGCAGCCGCGCTGCGAGACGTTTGTCGCGGCGATGGGTGACCTCGCGATCGACGAGCAGGCCGAGCCAATCGGCATGGGTGAGGGATGCGCCTTCGCCGGAGGCTTCGAGTTCGGTAAAGGCCTGGGCCATGCCGGAAAGCCCAAGCTTGGCGAGTTGATCGAGCATCGGATGGGTCAGCAATGTCCATTCTCCTTAACGGGTTAATGGTAGTAGCGGGGTCCACGGATGTTGGGATGGAGGACCGGAACGGTGTCGGCAGGCTGGCTACCGGGGGATTGGCGATCGAGCTTGTTGTCGAGGATCGAGCGCATCGAGCCGTAGGTCAGCGTGCCGATCTCGATAGCGCGCATCGCCGCCGCTTCGACCCGATCGGCACCGAACGGCCGCACCAGGCGCACGATGCCAAGGCAGGAGCGGAAGCCCTGTTCTGGGTGAGGTCGGCGCTCCAGGATCAGCTCGCACAGGGCGGCCGTCGCTGGGCCGATGAAAGCGGCCTCGCGGCGAATGCGCTCGACCGTCCAATCGGCGTATCGCCTGTGGCTCGATGGCATGTGCTCGGGCACGGTGGTGTGCCGGTGATTGCCGCTGGCGCGCAGATGTGCGGCGATCCGCTCGCCCTTCAGGAAGATCTCGACGGTGCGCGGCGTCAGCCGCACCTCGACTTCGCTGCGGGCGAAGCGGTAAGGCACGCTGTAGAAGTGAGCTTCGACTTCGACGTGGTAATCGATGCCGACCCGGCGCAGCCGCCATTCGGCGAAGGAATAGGGCTCGCTCGGCAATTCCTTGAGATGCGGCCGGTCAAGTTCCTCGAGCAAAGCGCGGCGGGTGACGCCGAGACGGCGGATCGGCCGCTCCTCGTTGAGCTGCCGCAATAACTCGCCGATCGCGGCGTTGACCTCGGCCAGGCCGTAGAAGCGGCGGTGCCGCAACCGGCCGAGCAGCCAACGCTCGACGATCAGCACCGCTGCCTCAACCTTGGCCTTGTCGCGCGGCCTGCGCGGGCGGGCCGGCAGGATTGCCGTGTCGTAATGGGCCGCCATATCGGCGTAGGTGCGGTTAACCTGCGGCTCGTAGAGGCAGGCCTTGATCACGGCGACCTTGGTATTGTCCGGCACTAGCAGCTTCGGCACGCCGCCGATCGCCTCGAACGCACGGGTATGGGCCCCGATCCAATCGGCGAGCACCTGGGTCCAGCTCGCCTCGGCGTAGGTGAAATTGGAGGCACCCATGACGGCGACAAAAACCTGTGCCGACCGCGTCTTGCCGGTGAGCCGGTCGATGATCACCGGAACGGTGTCGCCGGCGTAATCGACGAACAGCTTGTCGCCGCCGGTATGGGTCTGCCGCATCGTGACCGAGATGCGGGATGCCCAGCCGCGGTACAGCTCGCAAAAGCGCGAGTAGCGGTAGCCCTCGGGGTTTTGCTCGATGTACTCGTCCCACAGGATCTGAAGCGTGACGTGCTTGCGCTTCAGCTCGCGGTGAACCGCTGCCCAATCAGGCTCGGTGCGGCGGCGGTGCCCTTGCTTCTTCCCGGCTGCGGTAAAGAGCTGCCCTTCGAGCACCGGGTCGGTCATGTCGGCCGGCAAGGGCCAACTGAGACCGGCGGCAGCGAGCCGCTTCAACGTCAGCCGAACCGTCGACGACGCCACGCCGACCCGGCGGGCGATCTCGTTACCGGACACACCGGCGGCATTCAACCGAAGCACGTCGCGCACCTGGCGCATCGCGATCCTCTCTGCTGGCATCGTCCCCTCCCGTGGCAAAAGCCAAAGGAACGGACGCTAAGCGGGCCAGCAGAGACGCCCTCTAACCGGGCGACTTCATCCCGGAATGCCGAGCGAAATCATCTCGGAACAGCGAGCGACATCAAATCGGAATGGCGGGCGAGATCATCCCGGAATCCCGGGCGACTTCCGTCGGAATCAGCAGCCCAAGCGACCGTCTCGCTCGATCCCTGCGACGGGATCCACACCGGGGGATGCGGGGTCTGGTACGGCCTTGGCCAGAGGTTGACGTAATTCAGGCTGAAATGATCGCCGTCAAAGGCAAAGGGGCCAGTCTCGGTCCATGCCCGGATGATCAAATCGTGCGCCTCGTGGAAGCGCTCGTGCGAGAAATACGGATTGGTGCCCGACGAGTGGTATTCCGAGCCGATGCCGCGCACGAAGCCGGCGATGATGCGGCCCTTCGACAGATTGTCGAGCATCGCGAACTCTTCGGCGATGTAGATCGGGTTGTTCACCAACGGCAAGGCCCGGCCGAGGATCGCGATCTGGATCTTCTTCGTGCGCTGG
>DATKHX010000114.1:0-2078 GCA_035510075.1 Allostellaceae bacterium | reverse complement strand
GGAGCGCGCGGCGGCGCAACCCAGGGACCGGTCGGCGAGTCCTGGAATGAATTCCGCGGGTCTTCGCGATCTGCCAACGACACAACCTCTTCGGCGCCCGTGACCGGCACGGTCATCTATCAGGACGTTGTGTTGTTTAATCCGCTTTGTCGGTTGCGGATATGTCGGCGGCGCCACACTGGCGCCGCTAGTGGAGTGGATTTGACCTTCGCTAAACTAGCGTCAATGCGCAAACGCCGTGCGCTTGCTCGCCACCGGCTTGACGGCGGGTTTTGTGTTTCCGGCTGTGGCCGGTGCCGAATCCCAACCGCCCGCAGGCGCCGCGACGTTGATGGCATCGTCGGGCTGGGGTTCAGCCGTGAAGGTCTGGATCGCGAGCTTGGCCGCGGCCAGCGACTGGGCATCGAGCCGTTTGGCAATGTCGTCGCGCTTGCGACCGGCGTCGACATCGCCCTGTGCCGCAGCCAGGCTGAACCACTTGAAGGATTCGGCGAGGTTCTGGTCAACGCCGATGCCGCGGGCGTAGAGAATGCCGAGATTATACTGGCTGTCGGCGATGCCGCGATCGGCGGCCTTGCGGAACCATTGCGACGCGCCCTTGTAGTTGGCGCCCTGGCCGCCGCCGTCGGCATCCAGCACCGCGAGATTGTGCATCGCCTTGGCGTTGCCGCGCTCGGCGGCCTGCATGTAATAGCGGCGGGCGATATCGACGTCCTTTTTCACGCTCAGGCCCTTCTCGTAGAAGGTGCCAAGCCTGAAGATCGCCGGCACGACGCCAGCCTGCGCCGCGCGGTCGAGCCATTTGGCGGCTTCGTCGTAATTGGCCGCAACGCCTTTGCCCTCAGCAAAGCGCACCGCGATTTCATAGGCCGCGGTGGGGTCGCCCCTGAGTACAGCGGCGCGCAGAACCGGACCGCCGATGGCCTCAGGCAGCCGCTCGGTCGGCGGGACCTGGATCATCGCCAGTTTGCCGGTGCTCGACGAATTCGGCGAGAGCGGGATCGCTCCGGTCACATCGCCCGCGGACGAAAACGAAGACGCGTTGTTCTGTGGAATCGGAACCGAAGCGATGCTGTCGCTGGCCCCGGTTGCAGCGTTAAAAGATTGCCGTCCGATCGGCGTCGGCGACGTCATCGAGGGCGTCGTCTGGGCCGGCATCGCCGGGCTTGCACCGCTCGCGGCAGGAGAAGCCGGGGATGGCGCATCGGTCGAACTTTCCGCACCCGGGATCGCCGGCGGGGCGCCGGTATCGAGCAGCGTCATCGCCATCCTGAACGTGCCGAGCACGATCACGACGACGCTCGCGCCGACCAGCAGGGACCGGATCTTGGCGGTAATGTTCGAGGCCGCCTTGGCCTGGCCAGCGGGTTGTGCGGCCTTCGGCGGCCGGCCGGCTTTATCGGGCGGCGGCGCTGCGGCGGCTGCCTGTGCGGCGCGGCGCGCGGCGGCAATGAAGCTTGAGGTGCTGACGGGCTCTTTCGAAGCGGCGGCCGGAATGCTGCTGATGGCGCTCTCTGAGGCTGCGATGCGCTCCGACGGCGAGGCGACGCGCGCCGACGGCCGTGTGCCCGGTTCGAGCGGATGATCGGGCGGCAGGTCCGGGGCGATCGCAAGGCGCGAGGGTGCGTTATGCGGCTCCAGAATTTCGCTGATGGTCCGGGGCGGAGCCGCCGGCGGTTCTGCCTCCGAGGCCGCGTGAAAATCGCGCGGGGCGGCGGCAAAATGCTCCTGCGTTGCGGCAGGCTTCGGCAACTCCGGTTTGAGCTGTGGCGTCACCGCGACAGGGTTTGCTGCCTCCGGTTCTGCATATTGCAGCACCGGCGGCTCTTCAGGCGCGGAGGCGGAGTAAGAAGGTTCGGAAGCCGATGGGGCCGGTGCGGCGTAGCTGGGCGCAGTCGGGATTGCCGCCTGTGGCGCTACCGGCTGCGGGCGCGCCGTCCGCAGATCGCCTTCGATCATCGAAAGACGATCGACCACATGGCCAAGCGTGTTGTGGACGGCTTCCAGCGAGTCCTGGGTATGGCGATCGGTTTCCGCCTGGTTGAAACGGATGTCGGACAACTCGCGCTTGAAGAGGT
>DATKHX010000113.1:0-2791 GCA_035510075.1 Allostellaceae bacterium | reverse complement strand
CGAGGTCTAAATTTTTGGGTGGTGGCCGATAATGTTCGGAAATGTGCGGCGCATAACGCAGTTTCAGTGGCCCAGATTTTGGTAAATAGATCCCAGTGAGATATAGTTATTGGCTTATGTAAAAGGCAAGTGAGAATTCGCTTCCAAGCCTCTATAGCACAATGAACTTTGTTCGCTTGCCCACCAGAATTCTGGGAGTAGAAATGTTTGTGACCCTGTCTCGCCTCATGCTGATGGCGTGCCTACTGATCCCATCGTTGTCATGGGGTTTGGGCCTGGGTGAGATACACCTGAACTCGGCGCTGAACGAGCCAATGAACGCCGAAATCGACCTGATTGCGGCGGGTCCCGAAGAATTGAGCGCCCTGCGAGCCTCCCTAGCCCCAAAGGACGCCTTCACCCGCTACGGCATCGATCGTCCGCCCTTTCTCTCGACACTGACCTTCAAAGTCGGCAAGAGCAAGGACGGCCGCGACGTATTGCTGGTGCGATCAACCGATTCGATTCCCGAGCCCTTTGTGACATTTCTGGTTGAGGTCAACTGGGCCCGCGGTCGCCTGATGCGCGAGTACACCGTGCTGCTCGACCCGCCGGTCTATACGCCCGGCGAGCGAGCGAGCAGCGCCGCGCCGGTGGCGGCGGCCACCACGGCACCGGCCCCGCCGGCACCCGCAGCGGCGCCTCGAGTAAAGACAACTCCGCTGCCCGCGCCGGCGTCGACTGACGCCAGCACGGCGGCGAGCACCCCGGCCGCGACCACGGCTGCCGCGACTCCGAAGCGTACGGGTCACGCCGGCCGAGCCGCGAAGCGCGCCGCGAGCACGAGCACTGCAAGCGCTGCCGCGAGCAGCGCAGCCCCGAGCCCACCGCCCGAGAGTACGCCTACGCCCAGTGCTGAGACCGCATCTCCCGTGGTCGCCGAGGGCACGTATCGTGTCGCTCAGGGCGACACCCTGACGAAGATCGCGCGCAGCTTGCACGCCTCTTCACGAGGGGACATCGATCAGGCCATGATTGCCATGTACCGCTCGAACCCCGAGGCGTTCGGCGGCAACATCAACATCTTGCGGCGCGGCGCCGTGCTGCGCGTGCCGGGCGCCGACGAGATCGCAGCGCTAAACCAATCCGAGGCGATGAGCGAAGTGCATCGTCAAATGGATGCCTGGCGCGGCAACAGCGCCACCGCATCCAGCGGCCACCTGCGTCTCGTGACGCCGGGTGCCGGCAGCGGCACGAGCAATAGCAGCAGCGAGTCCGCTTCGAGCGGCGAAGCGCAGGCGCTGAAGGGTCGTGTGCAAGATTTGGAATCGCAGCTCGCGGACGCGCATCGTCTGCTCGATCTGAAGAACAACGAATTGAGCGAACTGCAGCGCAAGCTCGGCGCTCAAGCCGCGCCGGCGCCAACGCCGCCGCCGCAAACCGCGATGGCGCCCAAGCCGGTTCCGGTGCCGACGCCGGCTCCTGCGGAAACGAAGCCGAGCACGCCTGAAGCGACGGCGCCCGCGCCCGCTCCCGCGCCGACACCGCTGCCCGCGACAGCAGAGAATACCTCAACGCCGGCTCCGACGGCCGCACCCGCGCCGCCACCGAAGCCGGTCGTTGCGAAGAAGCCGGCTCCCGTCGCGAGTAGCGGCGGATCGTGGATCGACTGGCTGGAGCAAAATCTCTGGCTGCCAGCTGCGATCATCATTGCATTGATCGCCGGCCTGGCGATTGCCTCGTGGCGCCGCCGACAGGCAAGCGGCGGCGGCGGCGGAGATTTCCCCGGGCTGGATTCGACCGACATTTCTGAATTCCGTGATCCGGGCGCGCGAGTCGCGAGCAGCCGCGGCGCCGATGACTCATTCGTCGTGGAGGAATCGGGCGAGCACCGCATGCCGGATTTCAACGAGCCCGCGCAGCATTACGCAGAAACCACGGCGGATCTCAAAGCACCCGACGACACGATGTCCAGCGAAAGTGCCGTCAACCTCGATCAGGGCGATCCTCTGGCCGAAGCCGATTTCCATATGGCGTATGGTCTTTACGATCAAGCCGCCGACCTGGTGCGCATCGCACTCGAACGCGAACCTGATCGACGCGATTTGCGTTTGAAGCTGTTGGAAATCTACTTCGTGTGGGGCAACAAAGAGGCCTTCCTGCAAACGGCGAAGAGCTTGGAAGCTACCCGCGACCGCGCACCCGCGGGCGAGTGGGACAAGATTGTCATCATGGGCAAGCAGATTTGCCCGGACGAACCGCTGTTTGCCGCCACCGCCGGCAGCGGCCGCGGCGCCGGCGCGTTGGTCGATTTGAATCTCGAAGGCGGCGAAAACCGCGTCGATATCGACCTGTTCGGCGACCCGGAAGGCGAGCGCAGCATTGATCAAACCATCGCCAAGGACATCGACGACACGGCGGCGACCGGCGAATCGACCGGTTTGCATGCCGGTGCGGACCTGGATTTCACCCTGGATCATGCGGAACGCGGCGCCGACGATTCGCCGACGCGCGAGATGGCGCCGCGGGATGAACCGACGGTCGAATCGGAGCTGATGAACTTCGCCGACTCGCCGACGGCGGAGTCGCCGGCCTTGAAGTCCGCGGATTTGCGCGACCGCATTTCGTCCAAGCTGGACAAGGTCAACAAGGCGGATCAAACCGCCGAGCTTTCGATCGATGATTTGGGTTTGGACCTGGATCATCTGGAAGGTGCGGCTTCGGGCGCTTCGGTCAGCATCCCGAGGCTCGAGGAGACCGATCATCCGTCGGATGCCCCGACGATGGTCGCGGGTCTCGACGAAAAATCACG
>DATKHX010000112.1:0-19883 GCA_035510075.1 Allostellaceae bacterium | reverse complement strand
TATACCGGTGACATTAATCGTTCGCTGCCGAGGGAGCCTGCGGAAACGCCGCTCGTTATGACCCTTGACGACGTTAACGCCAAAATTGAAACGCTGCTCAACGAGGAAGCGTTCACGCCAGCTATGGTCCTGTTAGGTACGTTGCGAGATCCGGTTGACGCTTTTTTCGACAGAGTCACCGTTAACACCAATGATGCACGGCTGCGCGAGAACCGGCTGCGCTTGTTGGCGCGGATTCGCGACACGATGAACCGGGTCGCCGATTTCTCGCAGATCGAAGGGTGAGCGGCGGATGACGCAATGGGTCTACGGGTTTGGCGGCGGCGCGGCCGAGGGTCGCGCCGAGATGCGCAACCTGCTCGGCGGCAAGGGGGCGGGTCTCGCCGAGATGTGCAGTCTCGGCCTGCCGGTGCCGCCCGGCTTCACGATCACGACCGAGGTCTGCACGCGTTTTTACGACAACGGCAATTCCTATCCGCCGGACCTCGAGAACCAGGTCGCCGGCGGCCTCGCCGCGATCGAGCGCGCGCTCGGCGCCCGCTTTGGCGACGCCGACAATCCGCTGTTGGTCTCGGTGCGGTCGGGTGCCCGCGTGTCGATGCCGGGCATGATGGACACGGTGCTCAATCTCGGCCTCAACGACCGCGCGGTCGAAGGGCTGGCGCGACAGAGCGGTAACGAGCGCTTTGCCTATGACAGCTATCGCCGTTTTATCCAGATGTACGGGCAGGTCGTGCTCGGCATCGAGCATCATCATTTCGAGGAGCTGATCGAGAACCACAAAATCGACACCGGACAGACGCTCGACACCGACCTGTCGGCCGAGGACTGGAAGGTCATCGTCAACGGGTTCAAGGATGTCGTCCTGCAAGAGAAGGGCCAGCCGTTTCCGCAAGAGCCGCGCGACCAGCTGTGGGGCGCGATCGGCGCAGTCTTCGGCTCGTGGATGAACCCGCGCGCCGTAACCTACCGCCGGCTGCACGAGATCCCGGCCGATTGGGGGACGGCGGTCAACGTCCAGGCGATGGTGTTCGGCAATATGGGCGAGGATTGCGCGACCGGCGTCGCCTTTACCCGCAACCCGTCGACCGGCGACAACGAGTTTTACGGCGAATATCTGGTCAACGCCCAGGGCGAGGATGTCGTCGCCGGCATCCGCACCCCGCAGCATCTGACGATCGCCGGGAAAAAGACGAACAAATCGCATCTCCCGGCGATGGAAGAGGTGATGCCGGGGGTGCTCGACGAGCTCTCCCGCGTACGGCGGGTGCTCGAAGACCATTACCGCGACATGCAGGATATCGAATTCACGGTTCAACGCGGTAAATTGTGGATGCTGCAGACGCGCTCGGGCAAGCGCACGGCGCAAGCTGCGCTGAGGATCGCGGTCTCGTTGGTCAAGGAGGGTGTGATCGACCGCGAAGAGGCAGTGCGGCGCATCGAGCCTGCGTCGCTCGACCAATTGTTGCACCCCACGCTCGATCCCAGGGCGAAGACGACGATCCTGACGCGGGGTCTGCCGGCTTCGCCCGGTGCCGCCTCGGGCAAGGTCGTGTTCTCGGCCGAGGAAGCCGAATCGATGGCGGCGCGCGGGGAAGCGGTGATCCTCGTGCGTGTCGAGACCAGCCCCGAAGACATTCACGGCATGCACGCCGCCAAAGGCATTCTGACAACCCGGGGCGGGATGACCAGTCATGCCGCCGTGGTCGCGCGGGGCATGGGGCGTCCGTGCGTGTCCGGCGCTGGCGACCTCCACATCGACTACGAGGCGCGCAGGATCGCGGTGCGCACGACCCAGATCGCGGTCGGCGACGTGATCACGCTCGACGGCTCGACCGGTGAGGTCATGCTGGGCGAGGTGCCGACCATTCAGCCGGAGCTGTCGAGCGATTTCGCGACCCTGATGGGCTGGGCGGATGCGATCCGCACGATGAAGGTGCGAGCCAACGCCGAAACAGGACTCGACGCCCGCACCGCACGCCGCTTTGGCGCCGAAGGGATCGGGCTCTCGCGCACCGAGCACATGTTTTTCGAGGCCGACCGCATCGGACCGATCCGCCGCGTCATCATGGCCGATGACGAAAGAGGCCGCCGCGCCGGGCTCGCCGAATTGCTGCCGATGCAGCGCCAGGACTTTGCCGAGATCTTCCGCATCATGCGCGGGCTGCCGGTCACGATCCGGCTGCTCGACCCGCCCTTCCACGAATTCCTGCCCAAGACCGATGCCGAATTCGAGGAGATGGCAAAGCTGACCGGCCGCAGCGTCGCTCAGGTGCGCCAGCGCGCGCACGCCCTGCAGGAGTCGAACCCGATGCTGGGCCACCGCGGGTGCCGGCTCGGCATCACCTATCCCGAAATCTACGAGATGCAGGCGAACGCGATTTTCGAAGCTGCCGCCGAGGTGATCAAGGAGGCGGGGGAGGGGGTCGAGCCGGAAATCATGGTGCCGCTGATCGCGACCAAAAAAGAGCTCGACATTTTAAAGGCGATGATCGACCGCGTCGGTAAAGCGGTGATGGAGCGCGCCGGGGTCAATGTGCCCTATCTCGTCGGCACGATGATCGAGTTGCCGCGCGCGGCCTTGCTAGCCGGCGACATCGCCGAGACCGCCGAATTCTTCAGCTTCGGCACCAACGACCTGACCCAAACCGTGTTTGGCTTGTCGCGCGACGATTCGGCGAGCTTTCTCGGCGCCTATCAGCGGCTCGGCATCCTCGAGCATGACCCGTTCGTGACCCTCGATGCGGAGGGGGTCGGCGAGTTGGTGCGCATCGCCGCCGAACGCGGGCGTGCCGCCCACGCTGGGCTAAAGCTCGGCATTTGCGGCGAGCATGGCGGCGACCCGGCCTCGATCCGCTTTTGCCAAGAGGTTGGGCTCGACTATGTGTCGTGCTCGCCCTATCGCGTGCCGATCGCGCGGCTCGCGGCGGCGCAGGCGGCGCTGTCGGGCGAGCGCCGGGACGCAACCGCGTGAGACGGCTGGCCGCTGCCGCTCTGCTGGGCATGATTCTCGCCGGGTCGGCGGGACCCGCCGATGCCGTCATCCAGACGGCGTTGCCGCAGCAGATATTCCCGATGCCCAGCCCAGCACCCGTGCCCACACCCGCGCCGTTGCCGCCGCCGGTCAATCCGGGCTACGCCCCCGCCCCGCCGAACGGCCTATCGCCGATTCTAACTCAGCCCGGCCCGGTCTACGAATTGCCGCAGGTGTCGAGCCCGTCCTATCCGTCGGTGCAACTGCCCGGTCCGATCGATCAGCAGAAGATGCAGTCGTACCGCAACGATCTGCGCGCGCAGCAATGGCGGGGGTTGAGCCCCAGCAGCGAGCGCAGCCGCGAAATCCAGCAGCAGCTGAACGCGCCGGACCCGCAATAAATAAAATAGGCGACACGCGCGGGGGCGATAGACGCCACTCCTACACCGGCAGCACGGCCAAGCCTCAGGGTCACGCAAGCCAAGCGTCAATGCTACCGGATTAAAAACCCCGGATTGAACCTGCCGACATCCGAGGTGTTTGACTAAGCTGAGGGCACCGCGAGTGTGCCGGAAAGGAGAACGTGATGAAAATTTCTATTTTACCAGCGGGCGTTGCCATTTTCATGATTGTCGGCTGGCTTGCGGCGCCGGCTCACGCGGCAGGCTGTCTAAAAGGTGCGGCCGTTGGAGCCGCCGCCGGCCACGTTGCCGGACACCACGGCGCTCTCGGCGCGGGCGCCGGCTGCGTTGTCGGCCACCATGAAGCTAATAAGAGTGCGAAGACCCAGCAGGCCCAGCAGCCGCAGGGTTCCGGCGCCGGTCAAGCCAATTCGAATTCCGGCCGTTAACTACGCGCTATCGGCTTCGGTCAGACGCATCCATTCCGGGCGCGTGGGAACGAGGACCGCGTCCCCGGCCGTCAGCCGCCGACCGCCGACCGCGGCGTCGATCCGCAACAGCGCCAAACCATGCCCCTCGCGGCTCGACCGCATTTCCCCAACGTCGCGCCCTTCGGCAAAGACGATCGTCCCCGGTGGAGGTGTAGGGCCGTCGACCGCGACCGGCATCAGCCGACGCCGTATGAGGCCCCGATATTTTGTGCGGGCGGTTAGCTCCTGGCCGATATAGCAGCCCTTGCTCCAGTCGACGCCGTTCAGCTCGTCGAAACCCGCTTCGAGGAGGATCGATTTTTCGAGCATAAGGTCGCGGCTGCCGTCCGCGACGCCCAGGCCGAGGCGCAGGCGGTCGTAGGCCTCGAAACCGATTTCTAGAAAACCCGCTTCGGCGAGCGCCGACCGGGCACCGGCGCGCGGCAGGACACAACGCGCGCCGAGCGCCGGCAGACGCGGGTCGATAAAGACCGCTCCGCCGGCGAAAGCCCGCGCGGCGCCAGGCACGGCGGGGAGATCGAGGGCGGTGGGCGCATCCTCGCCGAACACCACTGCCACCGCGAGATCGGGCCGCTCCTCGATCGTAGCTTTGGCCCGCAGCCGATAAATCGACAGCCGCCGTTTGAGATCGGCGAGACGCGCCGCCTCGCAATCGAGCAAGAGCGCCTCGTCGAGCTCGATCATCATGAAGTCGTGAAGATATTTGCCCTGGGCGGTCAGCAGCGCCGCATAGCGCGCCAGCGCCGGACCGACCCTGTCGACATCATTGGAGACGAGCCCTTGCAGAAACGCGCGACGATCGGGGCCGCCGACGGCGAGAATGCCGCGATCGTCGAGCAGCGTATAGCCAGCGTTAGCCATGACTCGGCAATGTCGATCCAAGTGGTTGATGCCGCTTAGCGTCAGACGCTTAGAGTTAAATGAGGGCTGCCTCGAAACTGTAAAGCCCACCGCAGTGGGCCGGTGCCGGAAAGCTAATCGACCCGACGCGCGCGAGGGTCCCAAAATCGGCGCGTCCGTCAAGCACGAAATAATTGCTTACCTCAATACGTCGATTTGCGCCGGTTTCGGCCCGGCGCCGAGGTCGAGCACAGCCCTAGGCAAGCCGTCACACCCCTAAGTCGCTCGCTTTTGAACCCGGTTCGCTGCTGCCATGCCCCCGCGTGGCACTCGGCGCCGTCGCTCGACACGCGCGGACCCCGGCCGGCGACCGCGGATTGCCACGCGAGCGTAATCGAACCGTCGCCGTCGTGTCATGCGCGGCCGATAGCCTGCCCGCGCAATCGGCAACGACGGAGCGGGCGATGCCTACAATCTGGAGGGGTGCGGTCTTGGGCGCGGGGCTGCTGGCGTTCTCGGCGGGCCTGTCGGCGCATGCCGACGGCGATCGCAGTTTCGGCGGCCACGGCGTCAAACGAGTGCTGCTGATCAGCATCGACGGCATGCACGCCGTGGATTTCGCGAACTGTGCGAGCGGGCTGGCCGGGGTCAACAGCGGTGCGCCCTATTGCCCAAATCTGGCCGTGCTCGGGCAGACGGGCGTGAATTATCTTGGAGCTTCCACGTCCGAGCCGTCCGATTCGTTCCCCGGACTGATGGCGCTGGTGACCGGGGGATCGCCGCGTAGCGTCGGCGCGTTCTATGACGTCGCTTACGACCGCTCGCTCGATCCCCCGGCAACGACGACGGGGAACGGCGTGGCCGGGGACCCAGGGCTTTGCACGCCCGGGGCGCCGCCGACGGGCACGAGAACCGAATTCGACGAGGGAATCGACATCAACAAGCTCCTGCTGAATGGCGGAGCCCCGGCCGGCGTGGACGGCGGCATCGCGTCGATCGACCCGAACAAGCTCGAACGCGATCCGGCGCACAGCTGCGCTCCGGTCTATCCGTGGAACTTTGTTCGCACGAATACGATTTTTGGCGTGGTGCACGCAGCCGGCGGCTACACCGCGTGGTCGGACAAGCATCCGTCCTACTTGTCGGTTTCGGGCCCCGGCAAGGGCACCAACGTGGACGACTACTATGCACCGGAAATCAACTCCATCCCAGTCGGTCTACCGCAGGTCAAGGGCTTGAACTGTAACCCGCTGCCTGATCAAACGGCGGTCTCTCCCAGCAATGCCTGGACCGACAGCTTTGCCAACATCCAGTGCTACGACAGCCTGAAGGTACAGGCGATCCTCAACGAGATTGACGGCAAGAACCACAGCGGGACGGTGCGGCGGCCGGTGCCCAACGTCTTCGGGATGAACTTCCAGGTGGTCAGCGTCGGCCAGAAGCTAATCGAAAAGTCCGTGGGCATGACGGGCGGCTATCTCGACAATATCGGCACGCCGACGCCGGCGCTCCTCGGCGAGATCGAGTTCGCCGACAGTTCAATCGGGAAAATGATCGCCGAGCTCAAAAAGCGTGGGCTTTATCAATCGACCTTGATCATCATTTCGGCGAAGCACGGCCAGAACCCGATCGACTCGGCTCGATACCTCGGCATATCGACCTTCCCAGGCGATCCGATAACGACGTCGCCGGCGACGATCCTGGACAGCCTGCTTCCATCCTCCGAAGCCCCGTCAAACACCAACGGCATCGGGCCGACCGAAGACGACATTTCGCTAATCTGGCTGTCCGATTCGGCACAAACCACGAGCGCCGTAGCAATGTTGGAAGGCCAGTCGCCGGCCACCAGCAACATCGCTGGGATCGGCGAGATTTTCTCCGGGCCGGCGATCGGTCAGATGTTCAACCTGCCGGGGCTGCCGCCGAACGGCGATCCGCGCACCCCTGACATCGTCGTCACGCCGAACATCGGGGTTACCTATTCCGGAAGCGGCAAGAAGCTCGCCGAGCATGGGGGCTTCGCACACGACGACACGAACGTCATGATGCTGGTCTCCAATCCGTCGATGTCGCCGTGGACGGTCACGGGCCCGGTCGAAACCGCTCAGATCGCGCCGACCATCCTCGCGGCGCTGGGGCTCGATCCGGCCAAGCTGACGGCGGTGCAACAAGAAGGCACCCAAATCCTGCCCAGGCTCGGGCTCGACACTAGCAAATCGCCTTGGTGACGACCCCTTAAGGACGAGGCGTCCCCTCAGGGCGCGCCTCGTCAACCCTGGCGTAGGGTGGCGACAAACTCGGCGAGGCCGATCTGGCGGTCGCGGCGCAGTCGTTCGGCGGTGACAATCGCCCTGGCCTGCTCTAGGCTGTCCTCGACCCTGTCGTTGACGATAACGTAATTGCATTCCGGCCAGTGGCTCAGCTCCTCGGTCCACTTCGCCATCCGCGCGGCGACGACAGTGGCGCTATCCTGGGCGCGGCTGCGCAAGCGCTGTTTGAGCGCAGTCAGGCTCGGCGGCAGCAAGAAGACCGAGACGAGATCACGCGGAATGCTCGCGGCGAGCTGTCGCGTTCCTTGCCAATCCACGTCGCCAACGATGTCTCGCCCAGCAGAAAGTGCCTCTTCGATTGGACGGCGCGGGGTGCCGTAGTAGTTGCCGAAGACGTGTGCGTGCTCCAACAGCTCCCCGTTCGCGACCATCTCGTCAAAGCGGGTCTGGTCGATGAACCAATAGTCGCGCCCGTTAACCTCGCCCGGCCTTGCGGGGCGCGTCGTCACCGAGACCGAAAGTGCAAGCGTCGGATCCTCCTCTTGGACGAGGCGCCGCGCGATCGTCGTCTTGCCCACCCCGGAGGGTGAGCAGAGGACGAAGAGCAGCCCGCGCCGGCGGATGCGGGTGGCGCTCATTCGATGTTCTGCACCTGCTCGCGAAACTGCTCGATCACCGCTTTTAGCGCGAGCCCGGTGCGGGTCAGCGCGATGTCGGCCGATTTCGAGCACAAGGTGTTCGCCTCGCGGTTCAGCTCCTGGCACAGGAAATCGAGCCGGCGGCCGACTGCCCCGCCCTCGTCGAGCAGGTCGCCCGCTTGCTCGATATGAGCGCACAGGCGCTCGACCTCCTCGCGGATGTCGGAGCGCGCGGCGAGTAGCGCCACTTCCTGGGCTACTCTCTCCTCGGGGATTGGCGGGGCACCGGCACCGGTGAGACCGGCCAGCACTGCCAGCAACCGTTCGCGAATCGCCGCCGGCTGGGTCGCAGCGCAATCCGCCGCGGTCGTGGCGAGGGCCGCCATCTCGCCGAGCTGGCTGCGCAGCAGCAAGGCGATCCGCACGCCCTCTTCGGCCCGCGCCGCTGCCAGACGGTCGAGCGCGCCGGCCCATCCGCGCTGAACCTCGCCGCTGCGCGCCTCGGTTATCGCTTCGTCCTCGTCCTCGACGGTCTCGACGACCCCGCGCAACGCCAAGAGCCCGTCGAGTCTCGGCGGGGCAGCCTCGATCTCGCCGCTCAACTCATCGATCAGCGCCACCAGCTGAGCCAGCGCCTCGCGATTGATGCGCAACATCGGGGGTGCCGTGCGGGTCACGGCGAGGTTGGCGGAGAAATTGCCCCGGCGAAAGCGCTGCGCGAGCGCGGCGCGCAATTCCGCTTCCAGCGAATCGAAGCCGGGGGCGAGGCGCAGCCGCAGGTCGAGCGCGCGCCCGTTGACGCTCTTGATCTCCCATACCCAGGAGATCCCACACGTTTCGCCTTGCGCCCGCGCAAAACCGGTCATGCTGGCCACGCCCACGCCGCCTTGCTCCTTCTTCCACGGCCACAGGGGCGTTATAGCGGCCGTGTGCCGCGCCAACAACGCCGGCCAAGCTGCTCAGGGTCAGCGCGCGGCGTCGCCCAGCGGATCCGGCTCGACAAGGTCGCCGCGCCGGTATTGCGCGACGTTGCGATTGTGCTCGGCGAGGGTCTTGGCGAAAACGTGCCCGCCGTTGCCGTCTGCGACGAAGTAAAGTTCGTCGGTCGGCGCCGGCCGCGCTGCGGCGCGCAACGCCGCCAATCCTGGATTGTCGATCGGCCCGGGCGGCAGCCCTTTCTCCAGGTAAGTGTTGTAAGGCGAGGGCGTCTGCAGGTCGGCGTGGGTCAGCGGCCGGTCGAGCTTCTTCGTGCCGTCGTCGCTGAGCGCGTAGATTACAGTCGGGTCGCATTCGAGGCGCATGCCAAGACGCAGCCGGTTGACAAAGACCGCGGCGATCCGCCCCCGCTCGTCGCTGCGCGCCGCCTCGCGCTCGACCAAGGAAGCCAGGATCAGCATTTGCTCGGGGCTCGCCAACGGCAGATCGGGCCGCCGCTTAGCCCACGCCGCCTCAAGTGCGTGCACCATCTCCCGCTGCATCCGGCCGAGCAGCGCTGTGCGCGTCTCGCCATAGCTGTAGACGTAGGTGTCGGGCATCAAGCTGCCTTCTGCGGGCGGCGGGCCGACATTGCCGGCGAGCGCCGGGGCCTCGCCGACCAGCACAACGATTTGGGCGCTCGTCAGCCCTTCGGGGATCGTAAGTTTGTGCTTGACGGTTCTGCCGGCGGCGATGATGCCGCCCGCCTCGAGGGAGCTCGTTGCGGCCGGGAACTCGTACTCGCCGGCGAGCAGCGCGGAGCCGTTCCCCGACACCACGGCCCCGATCTCGAACGGCAAACGATGCCGGATCACCCCTTCCGCCGCCAGCATCTCGGCGACGCCCCCGAGGCGGGTGTGCGGCGGGATCACGACCGTGCGCGCCTCTTTCAGCGGCCCCGGTCCCGTCGCCTCGCGATAGACCCACCATCCGGCGGCGCCGGCTGTAGCAAGGATTGCCGAGACAGCCAGCAATGCCCAGCCCACCAGGCGAAGCGAACTGCGCATCGCTCACCAGCTCCGACTAGCGCCGGCAGGATCAGCCGCTCACGGCGGGCCGGTAAAGACGAGAGAGGCGTTGGTGCCGCCAAAACCGAACGAGTTGGTCAGCGCCACCTCGACCCGGCGCCTCTTGGCTTCCTTCGGGACCAGGTCGATGTCGCAAGACGGCGACGGGTGGTCGAGGTTCAGTGTCGGCGGCACGGCATCGTCGCGAATCGCGAGGATCGAAAAAATCGCTTCGACGCTGCCTGCCGCACCCAGAAGATGGCCGATCGCGGATTTTGTCGACGACATCGACAGCTCGTAGGCGTGCCGGCCGAACAGCCGCTTGACCGCGCCGAGCTCGATTTCGTCGCCGAGCGGGGTCGAGGTCCCGTGGGCGTTGATGTAGTCGATAGCTTCCGGGGGGAGGCCGGCGCGGCGCAGCGCGTTGCGCATCGAGCGGAAGGCGCCGTTGCCGTCCTCGGCGGGCGCCGTTAGGTGATACGCGTCCCCCGACATGCCGTAGCCGATGATCTCGGCATAGATTTTAGCGCGGCGGCATCGGGCGTGCTCCAGCTCTTCGAGCACCAGGATGCCGGCACCCTCGCCCATCACAAAGCCGTCGCGCTCCTCGTCCCAGGGCCGCGAGGCGCGCGGCGGGTCGTCGTTGAACCCGGTCGACAACGCTCGCGCGGCGGCGAAACCGGCAAGGCCGAGCCGGCAGATCGCGGCTTCGGTGCCGCCGCACACCATCACGTCGGCATCGTCGAGCATGATCAGCCGCGCCGCGTCGCCGATCGCGTGCGCACCGCTGGAGCACGCCGTGACCACCGCGTGGTTGGGCCCGCTGAAACCGTACCGGATCGAGACATGGCCTGAGGCGAGGTTGATCAAATTGGCGGGGATGAAGAAGGGCGACACGCGGCGCGGGCCGCGCTCGTGCAGGGTCAGCGCTCCCTCGGTTATCCCCGAAAGGCCGCCGATCCCGGACCCGATCAAGACGCCGGTGCGCTCGCGCGCCTCCTCGTCTTCGGGCGTCCAAGCGGCGTCCTCGACCGCCTCGGCTGCGGCGGCCAGCGCAAACACGATGAACCCGTCCATCTTGCGCTGGTCCTTGGGCGGGACCCAGTCGTCGGCGTTGAACAGCCCGGAGGCGGTGTCGCCGCGCGGCACTTGGGCGGCAATCCGCGCCGGCAGATCGGAAACGTCGAATGACTGGATCGCGCTGACCCCGGACGCACCCGAAAGCAGGCGGTCCCAGTTGCGTTCGAGCCCGATGCCGAGGGGCGTCACCAGCCCCATGCCGGTTACGACAACGCGGCGCATCGCCTTCACCGAGCCGGCGGATTGGAGCTCGCGCGAATTCCGGCCCGCGGCCGGCTGCGCGGTCACCGGATAATTCGAGCGGCTCAGCTGTGCGACTCGATAAAGCTGACCGCATCCTTGACGGTCACGATCTTTTCGGCGGCGTCATCCGGGATTTCGCAGCCGAACTCCTCCTCGAACGCCATGACGAGCTCGACGGTGTCGAGACTGTCGGCGCCGAGATCGTCGATGAAGCTGGCGTTCTCGGTCACCTTCGATTCGTCGACGCCCAGATGCTCAACGACGATCTTTTTGACCCGCTCGGCGACATCGCTCATCGATTATTCCCCTCAGAGGCTGGCGTGAAGTTGGTTTCGACACATAAAGCCGGGCGCCATCCGCCGTCATCCTGTCGTCGTCGGGGGCCGCGATCAAGGCAGGGGTCACATAACATGAATTCCCCGACGGTGCCAATCGGCTGATCGATCTGCCGCATAAGGGCCTATACCATGGCCATGCCGCCATTGACGTGCAAGGTTTGCCCGGTGACATAAGCCGCCTCGGCGCTCGCCAGATAGGCGATGGCGGCGGCGATGTCGGCCGGAGCCCCAAACCGGCCGGCCGGAATCGCCGCACCAAGCCGAGCGCGCTGCGGCGGCGGCAGTTTGCCGGTCATCGCGGTCTCTACGAACCCCGGAGCGACGCAGTTCACGGTGATGCCGCGGCCCGCGACCTCGGCCGCGATCGACTTCGACATTCCAATCATTGCCGCCTTGGCCGCGGCATAATTGGCTTGGCCGGGATTGCCGGTGACCGCCACGATCGAACTCACCCCGATGATCCTGCCGTGCCGGCGCCGCACCATGCCGCGCAATGCCGCGCGAATCAGTCGAAACGCCGCGGTCACATCGATGTCGAGCACCGTCTGCCAGTCCTCGTCTTTCATCCGCAGCACCAGCCCGTCGCGGGCGAGGCCGGCATTGTTGACGAGGATGTCGAGACTCCCCATCGCCCGCTCGGCCTGCTCGACAAGACGATCGGCCGCCTCGGGCGCGGCCAGATCGGCAACGCCGACATGCGCCCGTGCGTCGAGCGCGCCGGCGAGCGCTTCCAGCGCCGGCCGGCGTGTCCCGGCCAGCATGACCGTGGCCCCCTGCCTATGCAGCGCGGTGGCGATCGCCCCGCCGATCCCGCCGGACGCCCCGGTCACCAGCGCGGTGCGACCCGTCAGATCGAACATGGCGCATCTGCGCGAATGGCGGGCCTCATCTCAACCTACTCCACATCGTCGTGGCCGGCCGTGTTCGAGGGCTGTCGTGTTCGGCAAAGCCAGCAGCAGCAGAGCGACACCATAGAGCCGGAGGTCGCTGTGGCCGGGCTCGACGCGGCCATCCATGCCTTCCTCCTTGGACCCGGCTATCTGGTTTCCAAGACGTGGATGCCCGGATCAAGTCCGGGCAAGGTGTGCTGCAGGTTGCACGGCAGGTTATGACGATCCATCCCCCGTTGTCCCAATTGCCGAGTCGGACAGCCGCAGCCATGTTCCGGGCATCCACGCTTTTTGTGCAGCCGGAAAAGTTGCGTCGCCCGCCGATCGATCAAAGCGCCCCGATCAACGCATCGACTTCGGCGGGAGTGCCGACGGATCGCGCGGCGATCCCGGGGGCGATGCGCTTGACGAGCCCGGTAAGGACGCGCCCCGTGCCGATCTCGACGACCTCCTCGATCCCGGTTCCGGCGAGAAACAGCACGCTCTCGCGCCAGCGCACGACAGCTGTCACTTGCTGAACCAGCAAGCGCTTGATCTCGCCAGGGTCTTTGACCGGACGGGCCGTGACATTGGCGACGAGCGGCGCCAGCGGTGCGCGCAGCGCCACCCTGCCGAGCGCCGCGGCCATCGCGTCGGCGGCGGGCGTCAGCAATGGCGAATGAAAGGGTGCGCTGACCGGCAGCATGACCGACCGGCGGGCCCCATGCTCGCGGGCGATCGCGATCGCCCGCTCGACTGCGCTGCGATGGCCACTGACGACGACCTGCCCGGGCGCGTTGTCGTTGGCCACGGCGCAAACCTCGTCATGGTCGATGCCGGCGCACGTCGCCTCCGCGGCGACCATCCGCGCCGCCTCGGCATCGAGCCCGATCAGCGCCGCCATCGCTCCCTCGCCGACCGGCACCGCCCGCTGCATCGCCTGCCCGCGCAGCTTCAAGAGCCGCGCTGCATCGCCGACCGCGAGCGCCCTGGCCGCGGCCAGCGCCGAATATTCGCCGAGCGAATGCCCGACGACAAAGCCGACATGCCGCCCGAAATCGAGACCGCCTTCGCCTTCGAGCACGCGAACCACCGCGAGGCTCGCCGCCATCAACGCCGGCTGGGCATTCTCGGTCAAGGTCAGTTCGCTCTCCGGCCCGTCGAACATCAGTCGCGACAGCGGCTGCGACAGGGCGTCGTCGACCTCGTCGAACAGACGGCGGGCGGCGGGGAAAGCGGCGGCGAGGCCGCGCCCCATGCCGACCGCTTGCGAGCCCTGACCCGGGAATACGAATGCGCGATTCATTCCGACCACATCCCCCTAACCCCAAAGTGCCGTGTTTGTCCCCACCCGGCAGGCTATCTTGTCCCTCGGAAAGGTTTCTGTATAGTGTATCGGCTCCCTTGCCGGCTGCGGGCCGGCTTCGTCCAGTCGGCGCCAGCGCGCTCCGGACCTCGTTATCCGAAAGGGATTTATTCGGTATGCCTCTCTACGAGAATGTGTTTATCGCGCGGCAGGACATCTCCGGCGCACAGGTCGACGCTCTTGCCGACGGTTTTACCCAGCTGATCGCCGACAATGGCGGCGAGGTCAAGAAGCGCGAATATTGGGGTCTGCGCAACCTCGCCTACCGCATGCGGAAGAATCGCAAGGGCCATTACGTGCTGATGAACCTCGATGCGCCGCCGGCGGCGATCGCCGAGCTCGAGCGCACGATGCGCATCAACGAGGACGTGTTGCGCTATCTGACGCTTCGCGTCGAGGCGCTGGAGGAAGGCCCGTCGGCGGTCATGCAAAACCGTGGCAGCCGCGACGATCGCGGACGCCGAGGCGACCGCGACCGCGATCGCGATCGTTACGGCGAGGGGCGAGACGGGGGCGAGCGGGGCGAACGCACCGAGCGCCCGGCACCGGAACCTGCCGTCGCCGAAGCGCCGGCCCCCGAAGCGGTGGAGCCCTAAATGGAAAGCCAGTCACCAGGTGGGCCGGGGCGTGGCGCTGCGGCGCGCCGGCCGTTTTTTCGCCGCCGCAAATCCTGTCCGTTCTCCGGCCCGAACGCGCCCAAGATCGACTACAAGGACATCAAGCTCTTGCAGCGGTTCGTCTCGGAGCGCGGCAAGATCGTGCCGAGCCGGATCACCGCGGTGTCGACCAAACGGCAGCGCGAGCTCGCCCAGGCGATCAAGCGGGCGCGGTTTCTCGGTCTGTTGCCCTATATGGTGAACTAAAGGACCGGCGAATTGGCCGCGCGCAGGCGAGCATTGTCATGGGTCGCTTTGCAGCTCTCGGCGCGGGCGCGGCATTGGGTGTGCTCGGCGCCGCCCTCTATCTGGCGGTGCTGACCGGCTCGCCCGGTGCGCTGATCCTCGCCTATCTGGCGCAGCTGCCGCTCTTTGCCGCGGGCCTGTGGCTCGGCGTCGGTTCGGCCGCTGCGGCCGCGATTGCTGCCAGCGTCGCTCTGCTGGCGGTGGGCGGCCTCATCGCCGCGGCGTTGTTTGCCGGGCTTTACGCCCTGCCGGTCGCGTTGCTGGTGCGGCAGGCGCTGCTGGCGCGCGGCGGGCCCGACGGTGCGCTCGAATGGTATCCGCCGGGGCTGCTGGCAGCGTGGTTGACCGGGTTTGGCCTGGCGGCACTTGCCGGCGCCGTGCTGTTTTTCGGCGGCCCGAGCGGCATCGAGGCGTTGCTGCGCGACAACCTGGCGCCGGCAGTCGATCGCTTTGTCGACCAAAGCGGGTCGAGCCGCGAAGCGTTGACCGGTTTCCTGGCGCTGGTCGCCCCCGGCGCGATCGCCGCCTCCTGGATGATGATGACGGCGAGCAACGCCATCCTTGCTCAAGGCGTGCTGGCGCGATTCGGAGCGGGGTGGCGGCCGTCGCCCGATCTTGCCACGCTGACCCTGCCGATGTGGCTCTCGGCGCTGCTGGTCGCTGCCGCGGCGCTCTCGGCTGTTGGCGGTCCGGCGCGCTTTTTCGGCGTCAACGTGCTGATCGTGCTGTCGATCCCGTTCTGCCTCGCGGGATTGGCGGTGGTGCACACCGCGGCGCGGCGGTTGCCGCGGCCGCACATCCCGCTCGTCGCATTCTATGTGCTGGCCGGTCTGTTCGGTTGGCCGTTGCTGGTGGTCACTGCGGTCGGAGTGCTCGACGCGCCGCTCGGGTTGCGGCGTCGCTTTGCTCCGCCTGGGTCGATTGGAGGAAAGATCGATGATTGAACTGATCCTGCTCGAAAGGGTCGAAAAGCTCGGCCAGATGGGCCAGCGCGTCAAAGTCAAGCCCGGCTTTGCCCGCAACTACCTGCTGCCGCAAAAAAAGGCGCTGCGCGCGACCAAGGAGAACCTCGCCTATTTTGAAACCCAGCGCGCCCAACTCGAGGCCAACAATCTCCAGCGCCGGGCCGAAGCGTCGGAAATCGGCGCCAAGCTCGAAGGACTGAGCGTGGTGCTCGTGCGCCAGGCCGGCGAAAGCGGACAGCTCTACGGCTCGGTCTCGGCCCGCGACATCGCCGACGCGGTGACCAAAGCGGGCTTTACGATCGAGCGGCCCCAAGTCGCGCTGGACCGGCCGATCAAAAATTTGGGCATGCATCAGCTGCGGATCGTGCTGCACCCGGAAGTGTCGGTCGCTGTCACTGCCAACGTTGCGCAATCGGCCGAGGAGGCGGCGATGCAGGCGCGCGGCATCGATCCGCTGCGGCTCGCCGACGAGGACGAGATCGAGGACGAACGCCGCGCGCCCGCTCCCACCGCCGCTGCCGAGGCGAGCCCGCAATAACAACCGAACCCCTTGTTTGTGCAGCGCAACGTGACCGATATTAGAATAGGATTTTCTGTGCGGTCTCGTCGCGATGCTACTTGCGCGTTTGTTCGGGCGGATACTCACCAAAGGCCGGCTGCGCGTCGTTGACGCTGGCGGCGCCCTCCACGACTTCGCCGGGGCCCCGGGGCCGAGTGCGGCGATCCGCCTCAACGATCGGGCGTTGCATCGAAAGCTGATGATGCGGCCGCGCCTCTATCTGCCGGAGGCGTTTGTTGACGGCACTTTGACGATCGAGGAGGGCAGCCTCTACGACCTGATCGACCTATTGCAGCTGAACCTCGAAGCCATGCCCGACGGCGTGCTGTCGCGTCTGCTGAACGGGTCGTACACGCTGCTGCGCCGCATCCACCAGTACAACCCGATGTCGCGCGCCCGGCAGAACGTAGCCCATCATTACGACCTCTCGGACCAGCTCTACGAGCTGTTTCTCGACCGCGACCGGCAATATTCCTGCGCCTATTTCCGAGGCGATGACGAGGATCTCGAACAGGCGCAGCTCGACAAAAGACGGCATATCGCAGCCAAGCTGATGATCGAGCCGGGGCAGAAGGTGCTCGACATTGGCTCGGGCTGGGGCGGGCTGGCGCTTTACCTCGCTGGCGAATGCGGCGCCGACGTGACCGGGCTGACCTTGTCGGTCGAGCAGCACAAGGTGGCGACCCGGCGGGCCGCCGCGGCGGGGCTCTCCGACCGGGTCCGCTTCCATTTGCGCGATTATCGTGAGGAGGCCGGGCACTACGACCGGATCGTCTCGGTCGGCATGTTCGAGCATGTCGGCGTCAACCACTACGCCGCGTTTTTCGCCAAGGTGAAGTCGCTCTTGGCGGCGGACGGGGTCGCGCTCCTGCACTCGATCGGCCGCATGGACGGGCCCGGCTCGACAGCACCCTGGATCCGCAAATACATCTTTCCCGGCGGCTATGTGCCGGCTCTCTCCGAGGTCGTGCCGGTTGTCGAACGCCAGCGGCTGTGGATCACCGACATCGAGATCCTGCGGTTGCACTACGCCCGCACGTTGCGGGCCTGGCGGCGGCGCTTTGAGCAGAATCGCGATCGCATCAAGGCGATCTACGACGAGCGCTTCTGCCGGATGTGGGAGATGTATCTGGTCGGCTCGGAAGTCGCTTTCCGCCGCGGCGGCTTGCTGGTGTTTCAGATGCAGCTCGCCAAGGCGGTCGACGCGGTGCCGCTGGTTCGCGACTACATGCTCGACTGGGAGCGCGAGCACAGCGCCGGCGCCGAGCGCGCCGCCTGAGGATTCCCACCTTCCACAGGGTGTGCGTCTTTCTGCGCGAGGTCGAGCGGCCGACCGGTGATAGCCTCGCTTGATGGAAACGATGACGGCTACCCGGGTCACGCCGCTGCACGCCGACCCCGAGTTGATCCGCACGCCGCCCTACAACACCGATGCCGAGCAGGCGCTGCTCGGCGCGATCCTGATCAACAACGGCGCCTATGCCAGGGTGTCGGAGTTCCTGCTCCCCGAGCATTTCGGCAACGCGGTCCACGCCCGCATCTTTGCCGCGATCGGCAAATTGGTCGAGCGCGGGCAGATCGCCAATCCGGTCACGTTGAAGAACCTGTTCGACCAGGACGGGGCGCTCGCCGAGATCGGCGGCGCGCAATATCTGGCGCGGCTCGCGGGTGCGGCGGTGACGATCATCAACGCCGAGGATTACGGCCGCCACGTCCACGACCTTTTCCTAAGACGCCAATTGATCGTGATCGGCGAGGACATCGTCAACGACGCCTTCCGCCACGACCTCGACGACCGCGCGCCTGGACAGATCGAGCGCGCCGAGAAAAAGCTGTTCGACCTCGCGACCGCAGGGCAGGCGGAAGGCGGCTTCCGCGCCTTTGGCGCGGCGCTGACGAGCGCCATCGACAGCGCCGAGGCGGCGTTTAAGAAAAGCGGTAAAACGGTCGGCGTCGCAACCGGCTTTGTCGATCTCGACAAAAAGCTCGGCGGCCTGCACCCGTCCGATCTCGTAATCCTCGCCGGCCGGCCATCGATGGGCAAGACCGCGCTCGCCACCAACATCGCCTTTAGCGCTGTGCGCGCCTACAAGCCGGTGCCGGGGCCCGACGGCCGCACTGTCGCCGAGGACGGCGCTGTTGTCGGCTTCTTTTCGCTTGAAATGTCGGCCGAGCAGCTCGCGACCCGGATTCTCGCCGAGGAATCGGGCGTCAGCTCCGACCGCATCCGCCGCGGCGATGTCAGCCGCGAGGATTTCGATCGCTTTCTGCAGGCGAGCCACCACCTGCAGACGTTGAAGCTGTTCATCGACGACACTCCGGCGCTCAGCGTGTCGGCGTTGCGCACCCGCGCGCGCCGGCTGATGCGCCAGCAAGGGCTCGGGCTGATCGTCGTCGACTACCTGCAATTGCTGCGCCCCTCGGTGCAGGTGCGCACGCTCGAAAACCGGGTCCAGGAGATTTCCGACATCACCCGCGGATTGAAGGCGCTCGCCAAGGAGCTGAACGTCCCGGTGCTGGCGCTGTCGCAATTGTCGCGTGCGGTCGAGGCGCGCGAGGACAAGCGGCCAATGCTGGCCGATCTGCGCGAATCGGGGTCGATCGAGCAGGATTCCGACGTCGTCATGTTCATCTTCCGCGAGGAATACTATCTGTCACGAGGGCAGCCGATGCGCCGCCCCGATGAAACCGACGACAAGTACAATGACCGCTATGAGCGCTGGCAGAACCGCTACAACGAAGTCTACGGCACCGCCGAGATTCTCATCGCCAAGCAGCGGCATGGCCCGATCGGCACGGTCAAATTGCATTTCGAGGCCGAGACGACCAAGTTCGACAACTTCATGGGTCCCGATTACATGCCCGAAGGGGCGTGACCGCTCCGCGGAGGGCCAACTTCGGCGGCGATGAGCGCGGGTGTACGCCATATCCTCGTTCAGGTGCGCGGCGCCGATGCGGCCGAAGCCGTGCTGGCGGTGCTCGACGACGCCACCGACACGTTGTCGGCATTCGAAACCGGGCCCGGAGAGTGGCGCCTCGAAGCCTATCCGCAATCGTCGCTACTAAGCCCGGAGCTGTCCGCACGGCTGGCGCTCGCCGCAGCCGCTGCTGGCGGCGAGTTGCTTGAAGTCTGCGAACAAAAGCTGCCCGACCGCGACTGGCTCGCGGAGAACCAATTGGCTTTTCCACCGGTGCGGATCGGCCGCTTCTTTGTCTACGGCTCGCATTATCGCGGTGGGGCGCCAGCGGGTGCTATCGGCATCCTGCTCGACGCGGCGACCGCTTTCGGCACCGGCGAGCATCCCTCGACCCGCGGCTGTCTGATGGCACTCGAGGCGCTGGCGCGGCAGCGCGCCATCCGCCATCCGCTCGACATCGGCGCCGGCACCGGGATTCTGTCGATCGCCGCGGCGAAATTGCTGCGCCGCCCGGTGTTGGCGAGCGACATCGATGCCGGCTCGGTGGCGGTCGCCCGCCATAATGCCGCGCGCAACGGCGTCGCGAGGCTGGTGCGGGTCGGCCATGCAGCCGGCTATCGCGGCACCGTGCTGCGCTCGCAACGCTACGATCTGATCCTCTCGAACATCCTGGCGCGCCCGCTGGCGCTGCTGGCCGCCGACCTGGCCCGTGCGCTGGCCCCCGGCGGCCGGGCGGTGCTGTCGGGATTGCTGCGTCGGCAGGAGCCGATCGTGCTGGCCCCGCATCGCGGCTTGGGCATCGTGCTCGAGCGCCGTATCGTCATCGACGGTTGGTCGACCCTGATATTGCGTGCGGGATCGATCCGAGAAATGACGATGGGGGCCGCAGCCCCCATCTATCGATCAGGTTTGAGATTTGCTCGCGGCGAAACGCCAGTCAGGCCGCCTTCCGCCGGCCGAAAGCCGCCGGCTTCTGCGACGCTGCGGGCATTGGCGACCGGGCCGCCTTCCGATCGGCTGCCAGCACCGCTCGGATCTCCGAGCGGC